>NZ_JBNNUX010000007.1:179570-180720 GCF_050280145.1 Lysinibacillus sp. NPDC093688 | reverse complement strand
GGTTCATTTGCTGTTTCACCAAGAAAGCGTAACAGAATTCTCTTTTCATAGAAAAGTAAATGACAAACTAATTCCCAAATGGAATGTGCCCCCTCTAGAGACCTTAATTCCCATGTTTTTATCTTCGATTTGAATACACCCCCTGTACGAGTAAAAATTACTAATTAATCAAATATTAACATATTTAGTTTAAATTTCACTACAATACCTAATAGTAGATACAATAAAAAAATCTACCATTATATCTTATTGATATAACAGTAGATTCTTATTTTTTTATACTATTATTTAATAATGTAAAAAAGGTTAAATGAAACCTGCACCTGTTAAAATGACCGTGCTGTTTGAGGATTGTAACCAGTCACTTAAAAGTTCAATTGTCATGTTTTCCTCCACCATCCACGGCATCATCATAAGGTGTATAGATTATAGTAGGGGTTTTCTTTTTAACAAAAACGCGATATATTGCACGAACCAAAATGCTTGAAAAAACCAGACTTACAATGAGCGCTACGCTATTTCCAATATTCATTCCACCAATCCTTTCTCTCCGTTAGTTTTTAATAACTCTACTATTTATATTGTCAGCCAGCATTGGACATGCTCAAATTGTTAACATAATTATCCCAATATACTCTACATACAAGCGTAAATGTTTTTTTAATAATAAAATTTTGCATTTATTTTGGAAGACCTATTTAGAAAACTACTTATTAATACTTAATACTTCGACAACAAATCAGTTTTCCCTGTAGTGCGGTGCATCTATTTCTCCCCTGCTTTCCGTCACCGCTAATCCTATCCGTCTCCTTAGGTTTTCTTTCCGGCGGTGTCGGGGGTCTTTCCGTCGCTCCGAGACTTTTATCCGTCGATAAGGACTTGCTTTCCGTCGATGCTAATTCTATCCGTCACTTCGAGTTTTCTTTCCGGCGGTATCACTGTTCTTTCCGCCGCTCCGAGACTTCTATCCGTCGATGAGGACTTGCTTTCCGTCGATGCTAATTCTATCCGTCACCTTGAGTTATTTTTCCGTCGGTATCGTTGTTCTTTCCGTCGCTCTGAGACTTTTATCCGTCGATGAGGACTTGCTTTCCGTCGATGCTAATTCTATCCGTCACTTTGAGTTTTCTTTCCGTCGGTATCGTTGTTC
>NZ_JBNNUX010000007.1:0-179475 GCF_050280145.1 Lysinibacillus sp. NPDC093688 | reverse complement strand
TGTTCTTTCCGTCGCTCTGAGACTTTTATCCGTCGATGAGGACCTGCTTTCCGTCGATGCTAATTCTATCCGTCACCTTGGGATTTCTTTCCGTCGATATCGTTGTTCTTTCCGTCGCTCTGAGACTTTTATCCGTCGATGAGGACCTGCTTTCCGTCGATGCTAATTCTATCCGTCACCTTGGGATTTCTTTCCGTCGGTATCGTTGTTCTTTCCGTCGCTCTGAGACTTTTATCCGTCGATGAGGACTTGCTTTCCGTCGTCTCTAATTCTATCCGTCACCTTAAGTTTTCTTTCCGTCGCTCCGAGACTTCTATCCGGCGGTCATAAAAAAACAGCTGAAATGCTTCAGCTGTTTTTTCTTTATATATGCTTTGATTTTAATCGTAGGTTTTTCCACATATGATAGTAAACTCCACTAGAGGTCATCATCGCTGGGACAGTAAAAATTAAGGAATATGTAAATCCTTGCTCTGCAATGTGTTGAATTGTCCCAGAAGTAAATGTCATAAATACCCACAAGACCATAGTTATAGCAAGAGCAATTGATGCTGCTAGATTTATAGGCTTTGCAAGACGAGCTAATTTATCAATAGAAGATTCTGCATCACTATAAATAGGTGTCGTTTCTGGAGCTGCTTTAAAAATATGCATATCGGCGCCTGAGCATACATGTGTCCAGCCACCGTAAGCACATAACTCAAAATACTCCTCTTCGTCATCCTTCCGTAATTTACGATAATCTATACTAAAAATGACTTCTTCTGGTTCACCCTTTTCTAGCCCATAGCCAGCAAATCGAAATCTTTTTAAATGCCAGCCCTTTGCTGCTTTTTCGCTTAATTTTTTCATATCGAGCGCCTCAGAAAAAGCTAAACCAATTGATGGCATATATCTCTTATTTCGCACTATTTTTGCCCCCTTTGTAATCCCCGCTCTGCCAAATGAATTCTGAAGTATAGGTTCGATGGGGAGTCCCACTTTCACCAAAGAACAACCATCAAGAAAACAGAACACTCACCAACGAAGACCGCTACTCTCTCCTTCAAAGTGAACTTGGTGTCACTGATATGAAAACTAATATAAATATGCCCACAACCACTACAAATAAGAAAATTTTCTGCAATAATGAAAAGTCTCGAAATTTTTTATTTTGAAAAGCAAGTTCAGAAATTACGGTAAATAGAAAAGCTAATAAAAGAACCCTCAAGGCTCTATCAAGAAGTGAAACATTGTATATAGCAATCGCTATAATTGCTATGAACGAAAATAAAAGCTGCCTGAAATATTTGTTTTTTAATAACATTTCATCACCTCTCCCTCGTATTACGAGATTTGCATTCAAAAGATACTCCTATACATTTAATATCTATGTAAACAGAACTTCAAAAAATGCAACCATAACCTCGCCGCGAAAGACCGCTACTCTCCGCACCCGCAACAAAACCGACTACAACGCAAAACGAATACGCGGCACCGAAAACGGCTGGAACCGAAAAAGTCTGTTCTCCCGCTCAGGATCCGCAACAAAAAAGACACCACACAAAATGATGTCTCGAAAATACGCTTTATTTTATTGCTACCTTCCTAGTTTTCAGAATTATATTTATCTTCTACATCTATAATTACACCGTTCTCCAGGGTAACAATGAGGTTTCCAGCACACAATGCTCTATCGAATTTGTCTGTTGTTACGATAACGGCTTCAGTTTTCGTTTTCAATAGGTTATGTAATTATGCATTAACTTCTGACGATGCGACCGCCATTGGAGCATTCATATCTTCAGGGATTTTAATTAAGTGTCTATTGCAATTAACAATTTTTATTGCTTTGACTTCTCCGACTACTTCTACTCGTTTGTAGTCTTCGATTAACTGGCTAACAGTTTCAATGTTATCCGACCCTGTTGTGATAATGAATAGTTTTTGATCTTCTTTCTTTAATGTCTTTACTTCATCAATAGTGAAATGTCCCATCTTGTGCTCCTTCTACTTTCTTCTAATTAGCATTCTCTTGTATGAAAAAAACGCAAAACTATTGTTCTGCGCTTAAGAATAATTTTTTCTAACTAATTTAATTATTTTTTTCTAACTATCCTTTTAATTTTGAAGTTCTTTCTGAACACCTTGATATTCTTAACGTTTTTATTTCTCTTTGGTTTAAAGAAGTAAGCATCAACTATTGCTATCAAACAAAGTGCAATGATCACATAAAGCATATTCGGCTTGTTATGGATATAACTCATCACACCTAAGTATAGTATGTATCCCATAAACGGCACCATAAACATTGTTCGCTTCCTTGGCATTGCAACTTTTTTAAAACTCGGTATCTTAATTTTGCTTACCATTAGATATGCTAATCCCCAGTAGATGATATTAAACACAACAATATTCAATGAATCCTCAAAGAACACCATTAGTGCGACAATACCGCCAGCAAGTGTTATCGGAACGCCTGTAAAGTGTTTTAGGGTTTCTGAGGTTGGTGTGATATTAAATCTCGCCAATCTATAACACCCAAACAGCGGGAAGATACCACTTAACATCAAGCCATAGATACCTAAGCCCTCATAAAAAGTAAATGCCACTAGAATAGCTGGAGCGACACCGAATGATACAATGTCTGCTAACGAATCTAATTCTTTACCGATGTTGTTTGTGACACCTAATACCCTGGCTGCTCTGCCGTCCAATGCATCAAATAGCAAGGCAATGAATATGAAAGTTACAGCATTCTTCGTATCTCCGTTTACAACTAATCCTATTGCCAAAAATCCACTGAATAAATTACCGAATGTAAGTGCATTAGGTATAAATTTCTTCAAGTACTTCCACCACTTTCATCCGTTTTATAATTAATGTTTAGTCTCCGCCCATTATAGTATCGCATTCCTCGCAAAAATAATAGTTACCCAGACGGCCGTAATGCGACACTTCACTTATATCGGATTTTTTCCCGCAATCCTCGCACGTTTTCAGAAAATTAGTTTTATCAGTTCCTTGCTGTTCCATACTTCCACCTACCGCTTCTAAGAAAAGATAACTGCACCGTTAGTACAATAATAAGAAAAAAGAGCTGTCTAAAACAGCTCTTTGATCTTCAAGGAAAGCACCCCGTTAGCCATTCATGTAGCGCAAAAATAAGCTCTTCACCACAGAAAATGAAAGATGATTAAATTCTTTCATGGGAGTTCAATAAAAGTCGCATTTAATTTAATGATTTAGAAATTGGTGAAGTTTGATTTTCCCAATCAGTTGGTCCCTCATTAGGTTCAATATACTTCCGCCAATACTCCCCACTTTACTTATCAAATATAATGATATTACTATCGTTTGGCGAGATTAACTCATACCTGAATTGTTCTTCCTTTGTTTGTTTTTCCTTTGTTTTATTGACTTGTTCGGATGTTAAAGACTGCGATATAAACCATGAACCTAAAAGAATACAGAATACTAAGAAAATAATAGAAAAAGACATTAAATTTTTGTTCATCTACAACCCCCCCCCAGAAGGTAATACATACATTATATCATTTAACAAAATATAACATTCCACTTATTTTATTGAACTAAACTGCTCCGTTAGCCATCCATGAAGTGCAAAAATCAGCTCTTCACCACAGAAAATGAAAGAGGATTAAGTTCTTTCATGGGAGTTCAATAAAAAAGAGCTGCCTATGCAACTCAATGATCTTCAAGTAAAGCACCCCGTCAAATAATGGTAACGAAAAAGTTATGAAGTGCGTGCAATATAATAACCGACCATATTGAACCGGTCTTTTTGTACACAAACCCAAAGAGTAAGCCGAGAAAAAGAACATATAAATGCGTCCCAATATGAAAGATTTTTTCATCGTAAATCCAAATTGGATAGTGAACTACTAAAAATAATAAAGCTGTTATAATATTTGCTTTCCAAAAAGTCATTTTTTTATTAATCTCTTGTAAAATCAATCCCCTAAATACAATTTCTTCGGCAAGCCCTGCCATAAGAAAACCATTAAGGTAATCGTCAAAGGATAGTGAAAATTGAAATGATTGGTGATTAATTATATACGTTTCCGAAGTAAAATATAAGCCAACTAACAGTGAAAGAATTACTCCCCAAAATAAACCTTTCTTAACATTAACGTTCATTTTTAAGTAGTCAAATGGATTAGTATGTAAATAATATTTTATGTATAACGAAGTTGGAACAATCCAAACGAAACCTTTAACCAACGCCTCTAATAATGGCGAGATTATTTCACCGAACGAATAAAGGTATTCGATTAACCATAATTCTTTAATTGACCATACAAAGTAAAAAATGAGTAGAAACCTTATCATTGTTTTTACATCATTATTTTTCACTTTGTTTTCAACACTTAATTTCAATTCCATTTATACCTCCTAAAATCCAACGCTTTTTCAACTGTTCTATAACCTTTTGAAAGCCCTCTTGTTAATCCATAAAAAAGTCTTTCAGGAATCTTTACATAAAACAAATTACGTAATTATACTGAAGAATTTGCAACAAAATCTTCAGTATAATTGCACTTTATTAATAGAATCAAGTCTATGCCAAATTAACGAACATTACGATATAAAAACAACCAAGCAGAAATAGTAAATAATAATACTACCCAAGAAAATTGAACCGCTAGCCCCGACCATTTATCCAATAAGGTACTTAAAGCAGGTATTGAAAAAAGATTCAATGTAGCAAGAGTAGGTAAAAATTTTGCCAACTGAGAAATTGTAAACAACATTTGGCTAAGTCCCAAAATAAGCGGGAACATGATAGCGATAGGTGCTATAAGCGATTTTGTCATAATAGATAAGGCAGAGGTAATCCAAGCTAATTGAATCCAACTAAGTATGCCAAGAAAAATACTTCCAAGTAACCCTATCATTAAAGTACCTGTCCATTCCATATCATGTTGAAAAAAAAGAACAAGTAAACTAAGTACACTTGAAACTATTCCTGTAAATACTACAATTACGGTAATATTCACAAATTTCGCACATAATAATTTTAATCTTGATGGTTGTGTGAGAAGTGTTGTTCTTAGAGCAGAGTGCGAATATTCTTGTCCCAAATAACTTGCACTGGCAACAATAATTCCTAGTTGACCTAAATAGAGGGCTTGCAAGCAAAGAGAAAGTATCTCCTTCTCTCTCCCTATCTTTGGTGTATCGGATGTTAATAAGAAGAGTAAGGGAACGATAATAGCTCCGATTACACCTAAAGTACACCAACCAAAAGAAAAAAATTTAGTTTTCTCACTACGCAACGCAGCGTACATCAATATTTCCCTCCTACATCATTACGAATAAAAGCATAATAAGATGTGATTAAAGTTAATATCACCCATATCAGCAGTACGATACTGCCTTTTAATGGATCATGTTCAAAAGGGTCTGTTGGTATTGCAATGAGAAGATTACCTGCTGCCACAGGAAGATACTCCCCCCACCCCCATTTTTGTGCTAAATAATTCCCAAGATTGTAAACCTGAGGAACTAAAAATACTAAAGGTACTATAGCATTTCTAAAGAGCATTCCGATCCCAAAAGAAAGTATGGTTAGTAAAATCCAATCCAGCACTGAAAAGCCAATAAACCGCCAAGCAATTGTACTTAAATAAAATGGATGTAATCCTAGTTCCCCCAAACCAAAATGCGTAATAGAAATCGTGGCAAAAATTGTCAAATGCGATATTAATGTACTACATATTAAAAGTGCAAGTACTTTCGCACAGAAAACCTTAATACGACTACTTTGACATAGTAAAGTTGTACGTAATATATGATGTTTATATTCACTTGCCCCTAAAATTCCTCCAAAGACAACCATCGGTAATAACCCAAAAAGCACTGCATCAAATCCCAAATAATCCAAAGGAGGTAAGGCTTCCGCTAATTCCGGGTGAGTTTCTGGTGTCGCGTCTAAACCCATCTCAGCGAAGCTTTTTGCCGAGATTAGTGCAAGTAATGGTTGAATAACCACAACTAAAGCACAAATTAACCACCACACTCTACTTGAACAAATCTTTATCAGTTCAAATCGTATGGTTCTAGAAAAAGTCTTCATCTTTTGCTTCACCTTCTTCTGTAAGAGAAAAGAATACATCTTCCAATGATTCTAGATTTTTCATAACATGCTGAAGTTCACCAGTTGCTATTACTTTTCCATGATTAATAATAACTACATCGTCTGCCACAGCTTCCACTTCAGAAAGAAGATGTGATGACAACAAAATAGTCTTTCCCATGTCTGATTGCTGACGAATAAATTTTCTAAACCAGCGAATTCCTGTTGGATCAAGCCCATTTGTTGGTTCATCAAGAACAATATATTGAGGGTCTCCCAAAAGAGCTACTGCTAGTCCAAGACGTTGTCCTTCACCCAATGATAGAGTTCCCAGCCTAGCTTTGCTTTTTTCTGATAAACCGACTATTTTCAATACATCGGACACACGACGGAAAGAAATGTTGTTGCTTTGTGCTATGATTTTCAGATGGGTTTTTACTCTTCTAGAAGGAGTACCACCTATACCGTCAAATGCTGCTCCTACCACTTTCAATGGAGTATTAAATGTTACATAGTTACTTCCACCAAAAGTTGCCGTTCCTGTTGAACGATCAAGTCCTAACAAAATACGAAGTGTTGAGCTTTTTCCTGCACCATTTGGTCCAAGGAAAGCTGTGATTCTCCCTTGTTTCGCTTCAAATGACACATCTTTTAAAATATCTTTTTCTCCATGTCGCTTACATAATTGTGATATAACAATATTGTTTGTAGTATTCGTCAACATAAATATCTCCTTTGAAATAAATTAGTATTAATTAACAGAATTTCAGTTTCTAAATTAAACAAATAGGAACTTAACATCGTTAATGGTTTCAGATAACTAAAAATATTTGTTTTAATAATAATCTATTTTCAAACTATTTTTCTTTTGTGTAACAAACTGCAAGTTATATGTAATTTTTGACATAATTTCTATTCTAGTCTAATGATTGGATAGAGAGAATAGAATCTTTTCTAATAATAAAATGTCTAATTAAACTGGTTATGGAAGATGGTTGTAGAATGGTAGAAGTGGCTAAGTATTTAAACTAATTTACAACTTCTTCCTGAATGGTGGTAAACTATAAAAATAACAAGCATTTTCAGAATGTCTCAGGTTTCTGTCTAGGACAAATATAGTAAGAATTTAGGAGTGAAACGATGGTAATAAAAGTTGCTATTTGTGATGATGTTCCAGTTATTGCAAAAGCTATTGAAGATTTAATGTTAGAATATGACTCCTCGTTATTTGATATTGATATATTCTACAATCCATTTCGTTTAATTGAATTACTTAAAGAAAATACATATGATTTGTTTATTTTAGATTTTGAGTTTCCAAATCTATCGGGAATAGTGATTGCCGAGACCATTAGAAAGAATAATTATAATTGTCCAATTATCTTTATTACAAATTTCAAAGAATATATGGAAAAGGCTTTTAAGGTTAACACTTTTGATTACATTTTAAAACCAGTAACAAAAGACAAACTATATCCTACTTTGAATCGCGCTATTAAATATTTAGATTTAGATGATTCAAAATTTATGTTTACATTTAACAAAGTTTTTTACAGTCTTTCTTTTGGTGAAATTATTTACTTTGAAAAAAATAAAAGGAAAGTACTTATTCACACACCCTCTGATATATATGAAACGATTCTTCAAACAAAAGACCTTTTATCCAAAGTTAATGATAATTTTGTGCAGGTCCACAACTCGTTTATTGTTAATGTTAGATATGTAAAACAAATTAGCAATAATACAATTACCGCCAATTTAAATGATAAGCAAACTGTTGAAATACCAATAAGTCGTAAATTTATAGATAGTGCTAGAAAACAAATTTTGATGAAGTTAAGAGACATAATATAATGAATGACACTATCGTTACATTATTCAACTTTAACAATCTTCCTTATATACTGATCAATATTGTCTTCACTGCTTTATTGTTTTTAGTTATCGCAAAGAGGACTCAGATAGATTTGAGAAAAGAGTTCTTTTGGGTAATTTATTTACTATTTATGTTTTTAATCTGTGATTCCGTTTCGTTTTTTATTACGAAAATGGTATTACGATTAGAAAGTTATGATTCAAATTTCCTCTTTATTGCTGGAGGAGGAGGTATGGCTATAATTTTAAAACTAATGGCTGTAGCTGTTCTTAAAATTATCTTTCTTCAAAAGCGTAAATTAAAGAGACCTATAAATGTTTTTCTCCTAATGGCACTAATTTCTATACCAATGATATCGATATTTGTGTTAAGTACTGCTGTAGTATCTGAAATTCATATTATTAATCAACCTAATTTTATTTTTATATTGATTGCTACTTGTATAATTTATATGAATTTATGCATACTATATCTTTATATAACCCTCGGAAATTATTATGAAAAGCTTGAAAAAACTAAAACGCAAAAAAAAGTATTTGAATCAGAATTGAAATTTTTCAAACAACTAAAGGATTCACAATCTAAACTATATTCAATGAAGCATGACTTAAAAAATCAATACGTAGTTCTATTGGGTATGTTAAGTCAGGGAGATACTGCTGGAGCTGAAAAATATCTTCAAAATTCGATACAGAAAATCGAACACATTGATTATTATTTTACAAATAACTATGTGCTAAATTATCTTCTGAATGAAAAAACATCTATTGCTGAAAGCAATGGAATAACTTTAAACGTTAAATCTTTCTTTCCTGAAAAAATTAAATTAGATACTGATATTTTTGCAGTTGTGCTAGGAAATTTAATAGATAATTCTTTAAACGCAGTCTTACGTTTATCTAATTCTAAAGAAAAAGAGATTTCACTTCTTATCAAACAATTTGATAATAATCTACTTATAGAAATTTCAAATGTATTTGATACTGCGGAGCTTCAAACTCGAAAGAATAGACGATTCGAGGGAATAGGAATTAAAAATGTGAAAAGAATTGTAGAAGAGCATGGTGGAATTTATAATCAACGGATTCAAGATAATCAGTATATCGTAAGTATACTTTTACTCAATGTATATGAAAAAGAAGATGAATGTAATAGCTAAAATAGAATCAACAGAAACTGCTTGAATCGAATGAACACTTTTCGCCAAAATTCGTCAAATCTTATAAACTAGAAACATTCTGTTTATAGGAGGCTGTATCAATGGAGGAGAAGCTCGTGTTATATATTGAGATTCACCAATTAAAAAAGCGAGGTTTAAGGATCTCACAAATTGCAAAACATTTCAGTTTGAAATACTCCCCGTCAAGTAGACAATGTAAATAAAAAGAACGGAATCAGATAGTGGCCTGTAGGCTCAATCCCTATTTTACTTCAGTTTTCTTAGCTTCCTTCATCGTTTGAAGAATCTTTTCATACAAGTTTTCAAAGCCTTCTTTCGATTGATGTACCGCAAAAGCTTTTTCTATTACTCGTCCGCGTTCATCGACAAAACATGCGTAATGAATATGCTTGGCAATATCCATACCGACAACGAGTGTATTTCAGTAACTTGATTAATTTTATTATTCCATTTAAAATGCATAAAGGAGTCCTCCTTGTTTGATGATGGGTCAATGGTCGCTGACACTCAAGCATCATACTAGAGAGCTCCTTTTCTTTCAAGACCTCGAACATCCTTCAAACAGGAATGCTGCCCCGTTAGTTAAAGTATGATTCTTCACCAATTCTTTGGTATTCGCAGTAAGTAGTTGATAACCCTACTTATTAATTTCCTTATATTGTGCAGTAAAATTCTGATTACATAAACCAACATAACATCTAAAACACAATATTTGCGAAGCCATTAAATAATTCAAATCTATTAAAATAACCAGAATTACTTTTCTTTTTTATTTCGCAACACTACACTAATAATTATGAAGATGAAACTTAATAAAAGAAGAAATAAGCCACCTAGAATGATTAATCCTATCAATTTCAAAACTATGCTCCTCCTTCCTATACGTAAAGCTGAACATTATCTTTCAGATATTCATTCAATATAGTGATGAAATTTAAAATCCCACTTTTGTATATCTATTTAAAATAACCTTCTACTCCTTATTATTCAACTAAACTGCTCCGTTAGTTGAATGGCAATAATCTTTTGGAAAACAACCTTAAATAAAAGTAACCTCCGAAAAAAATGGAGGTTACTTTTGTTTAAATAGTTAATTATAAAGGCAATTTAAAATATCATCTGCTAACATTTTAGAACCTGCAGCTCCCTTAATGTACTTTAAATTTCCTGAAGATAACCAATCAATTTCTTTTAAATTATTCAAAAGTTTGGTTATTTTAACAGAATCAGGTTGTTGGGATTTCATTGAATAATTTTCATTAATTATTTCGTTCCCAACAATTGCTAACGTGTTTAAACAAGTAATATGTGTCATTCTGTACAACTGATTATCATCCCAATGCTCAGGAAATAATTCTTTTATCAAATTGAAGTAATATAAAGCTATGTTTAGTTTTCGTTCTTTAGAGAGGTTTGCTAAAGCAGATTTCTTGGTTAATAATTTTATGATATTGTATAGATTTTGCAATGTTACGTTTTTTTCTTTAGTTCTTCTCCCTATTAATGTCCCTTTACTAAAGAAGGGACTCCCGGGCTTAAGAATTAAATTTGTAGCTACCCAGCTAATTTCATCATTATCCCTATTTAAATAGCGACTTAATGATGTACCAATACCCTTAGCTTTTGAATTAATTACATCAAATAATTTAATTTCTTCCTCCTCATCTAAATAATGAAATGCCAAAAAGGGAACGATACTATCTGCACTTTCTCGCTTCGTTTGTCGATAGGATACAATGGCTGTTTGTTGTTGCAGATCCACAACTAATACAGCCGGCTCTAGATTCTTGTAAGCTTGAATAGCAGGTTCGGCTAATACATTGCTACTAAATTCTAGAACCTCTTGATAATCCTCCAACTGTTGATTATGCGAAGCAAAATAACCTGGAATATGGATTCTATGAAAAATTTTGTAGAAAGATATGTTTCTGCTTTGTTATCTTCGCTTAATTTTTTGCCATCAAAGCGATAAAATTTCCCATCGACACCCTCGAAATAAAGATTATTTTGCAACAAAGCTATGTTATGGGAACCATTATCTAAAACATCTATTAACTGTTTGTGTTTTTCTGTAAATTCCTTTTCAGAGAGCTTTTCTTTTCCAGTTTTTATATCTAATAATGAAAGTTTCCCATAATCATCGTCACGATGATGAACAAGAAGCCCCATAAAATTGCCAATCAGTGTCTCTTTACTTGAAGAATATTTGGTCCACTGTTTTTCACCTGTTTGCAAATTAATTGCTACAATTTGATGATGTGAAATAATTTGAGTAATCCCATTAGTTGTACCGTTATTTTCAGATCCTTCAACCATTTGGACAGCAATTTTCTGTGCATCATCTGTATAAATAGGAGACTCGGAATTGATTGGGAAGCTTCGACCAGCTAAGCCAAAAGCAATCATCAAAAGATTACCCAAAAAAGCATAAAGGATAAAAGTTATGACAAAAGAAGCCTTAAATCGGCGTTTAAACAGAGCATACAATAATAATAATAGTCCAACGCCAATGACAATACCTAAAAAGATATCGTGAACAAGCCATCCATTAAAGCGCCACGAATCAATATATCATTGAAAAAAGTTGTCCAATTCTCCCCCTCCTCAGATATACTGGTTTTCAAGGTTAATTAAAATCGGAATTATATGAATTCTTCCTATAAATTTAGTTTTGACGTTTCCCGATTTAATTAAAAGAATAATCTTTTATGACTTTACAAATTTCTACATTATATTGGCTGTACCATTTTTCTTTTCCTAATTTCTGTGCAACTAGATGTTTTGAATTTTCTTTCCATGCCTGAATCGCGTCTAGTGATTCCCAATAGGATACAGTAATTCCCTTACCTTCGGAATTTCTAGCACTTTCTAGACGGATAAAACCCGGCTGCTTTTGTGCTAGTTCATCCATTACTTCTGCCATCTTAGCATAGCCTTCTCCATCCTCTTCTGTTCTTTGTGAAGTGAAAATTACAGTATAATATGTTTTCATAGTTATTTACTCCCACCTTTTTATGTATTATTGTAAACGATAGATACTTAAATGAATATCGAAATATGGAATGCAGAAAGGATAGTGACAAATGGGTATTAATCCAAACATGGCTGAAATCGCTTCTCTCCTTGGAGAAACTTCAAGAGCTACAATGCTTGCTAGCATGATGGATGGTCGTTTTCATACTGCTAGCGAATTAGCTTACATGGCGGCTATTAAACCTCAGACTGCTAGTTTTCATCTCGCTAAGTTAGTAGAAGGTAACCTTGTTAGTGTAGAGAAACAAGGTCGTCATCGATATTTTCAGTTAGCAGGTGAAGAAATTGCACAATTACTAGAATCCTTCCTAGCTATTTCTCCACCACCTGAAGTACGTTCTTTAAAACAATCTAGCCAAATGAAATTATTACAGGATGCAAGAACTTGCTATGACCATTTAGCTGGTAAACTAGGCGTTCAATTAACAGAATCATTGCTTAACGCTAGTTATCTAAAATTAGAGGAAAAGCAGTTTCTCATAACAGCTGAAGGCGCACAATTTTTTGCGGATTTCGGTCTTGATTTAGATGATTTAAAAAGAAAGCGTCGATCATTTTCCCATGCATGTTTGGATTGGAGCGAGCGACGTTATCATCTAGCGGGCGCACTCGGTCAAGGAATGATGACACATTTTTTAAGCTTGGGATGGGTGACTCGTGTCCCAGCTATTCGTGCCATTAAAGTGACTGAAAAAGGACGAGCAGGCTTTAAAGAAGTTTTTAAATTTGAAGTTTAAATGATTTATCTTCTTTCGTAGGTAGACTTTGCTCAAATACTATCATTCAAAGTCTCTCCACGGATATTTTTATTAGATTTAGCTGTACAGTTACGGTTCACTAAGTAGATACCAACAATAATAAACAGCCCACCGAAAACTAATGATAGTTTTAATGGTTCATCTAAAAGTACCCATCCTGTTAACACGCCGAAAAAAGGAGCTAAAAACAAAAAGGCACTCGTTTTTCCAGGGTCACTATTTTGTAAAAGATAATACCAGCCTGCAAATTGAACAATTGACGAGAAAATACTGAGCCATAATAAAATGAATACAGAATGAACATTAACAATAAAAAATGGTTGTTCTGACACAAAACTAGCCAGTAAAAGTAATAGACCACCAAAAAGCATTTGATAGGCTGATAGTACCCATGTATCAAATAACACGCCCCATTTTTTTGCTAGCAGTGTCGCAATGGCCCAGAAAACGGCCGACAGAATGCCAAAAATAATGCCAATTTCAATTTTAACTTGTGCACCCATTGTAATCATAACACCAATTACCCCCAACAAAACACCACACCATTGATACGATCTGTAACGTACCTTCGTAAATATTGTAGCAAATACGACTACAAGCAAAGGATTCGTAAATGTTAAAATAGAAGATTCACTTGCCGTAATTGTACGTAAGCTTAAAAAAATACAGCCCATTACACCAGCAGTTTGAAACGCCCCTATCGTTAATATTTTAATCCAGCCTTCTTTCGAGGTCGGATGAGGTCTTTTTAAAGCAATCACGATGACAGCCATCATCATCCCTGCTAGTATAAATCGGAGTGCAGCCATTAACAGTGGAGATGAATACGGCAACCCCAATTTGACAACGGCAAATGAAGATCCCATTAAAAATGTTGTCAAAACTAATAATGCTATAAATTTATAAATATTCATTATTTGTCCCCCTATTTCTATGTTTATTGATCATCATCATCACTAAAAGTTTGGGATACATTTATTAAAACGTTTGCCATGTATATAAGTTGATTGGAGTGGAGGCTGGGTGACTCCTTGGGGAACAGCGATAGGGGAACGAAGGCTAAGAGCATCACATCCTGTGATAACGCCTTCGTGACCAACGTCGTGTTGGCCCGAGACCCTGGAGCGAGCAGGCAGAGGAACGAAGGCTAAAAGCATCACATCCTGTGATAACGCCTTCGTGACCAACATCGTGTTGGCCCAAGCGGCTCATCGGACGCCCCCAGGAAAGCGCCCAGTCGGAACGGAAATCAACCTCACATTTTGGTGATGATCTATGTCTAAAGACATTATAGACAGGAAAAACTTCAACTCTTATCGAAGTATGAAATACATAAGTTTTATAGAGTGAAAGCGAAACGAACTTTTTCAGTTTCATTTCATTTTTGATGCGTATACTTAGCTGAATATAATCAATAGGAGGAAGCTGCCTTGAAAATATTACTAGCAGAAGATGATGCACGATTAAGAAGAAATATTGTTCATATGTTTAAGAAAGAATTTCACAATGTGACTGAAGCAGAAAATGGACAGGAAGCGCTAGACCATACGCTTACGGAGAAATATGATCTTGTTATTTTAGATTGGATGATGCCGTACGTTAGTGGCATTCAAGTATGCCAACAGTTACGAAACACTGGATTCAATGGTAGTATTTTAATGCTTACAGCGAAGGACGACACAGAAGACATTATTAAAGGACTTGATAGTGGCGCAGATGATTACATAGTAAAACCATTTAAAATAGAGGAACTGTTAGCAAGAGTTCGTGCATTACTACGAAGAAAAGATAAAGTGATAGAACAGGTCATCCAGATTGATCAGTTACAGCTGAATGTAGATTCCCGAGTGTTTCTGTACAATAATGAAGTAGTGGATCTTACTAAAAATGAATTTTTACTGTTAGAATATTTATTTATCAATAAGGGACGTGTACTAACTAGGGAACAAATTTGTATTTATATATGGGGCTACGATTACGATGTTTCGAATAATTCCTTAGATGCTTTAGTCAAGCTTGTGCGAAAAAAAATTGATGATAGTCAATCCAAATCACGTATTCAAAATGTCAGAGGTATTGGCTATAAACTGAGGGAAGACTAATGTTTCATAAAACGAAAAAAAAATTATCCTATTTGTATGCCATTCTTTACTTTTTATTATTTTCACTATTCGTTATTGTTCTATACTTTTCACTCGTAAAATTAATGGAAAATCAACAAATAAACGAATTGGAAGACTTTTATGTTAGGCAAGAGCACGATTTTTTTGAACATGTTCATGCAAACACTAAAACTTTAAATTATGACCCTAATCGCAATTTTTTTTACTATATTTACACAAAGGATCATAAGTTTGTCCATGGTGATGAATCGTATAAAGGACTGAAGAATCAGATCGAGAAATCATTTGGCAATAGGAACCCAAGTGAGAAACTCGTGCAGCATTATGAATGGCAGGAAGAGCATTTTCTACTTCTAAAGAAGCCCATTTTCAACGACGATACAGTAGCAGGCTATATTATCGTTGGTAAATCTGTGACGTCACAGCATCACTTTTTCCAAATGACAAAGTATTTACTAATAGTTTTAACTTGTATTTCAACGGTCTTAATCGGTCTACTGGCTTATTATTTGGCTGGTAAAGCGATGGTCCCTATTCAATGGTCGTTCGATAAACAAAAAAAGTTCGTATCCGATGCGTCTCATGAATTACGAACACCACTAAGTATTTTTTATAGTTCCCTAGAAATTTTAGATATTGAGGAAGCACAGCAATTAAGCCCTTTTGGCAAAGAATTGATTGCAGATTTAAAAGATGAGGCTGAAATAATGAAAGAGCTCATAGAGAAACTTCTGTTTTTAGCAAGACACGATCAGCAGCAGGATTCCATTCAAAAAGAAATCATACCATTATCTGCTTTACTCAAAAAAGTAAGCTCGAAATTTCAAAGGATTATGCCTCCTGAAATACAGTTTGCTACTGAGGTCCAAGAAAACATCAAGCTGCTCGGCGATGCTTCAAAAGTTCAAGAGTTGCTTTATATTCTATTAGACAACGCGATAAGATATACAAATAGTGGAACCATAACACTTACTCTTTTAAAAAATAAAGACGCTGTAAAAATTACTGTTGCAGATAGTGGAGTTGGTATGACTGAACAGGAATTACCTTTAGTATTCGAGCGGTTCTACCGAAGTGATGCTGCTCGCCAACGAAATGGCACTGGTTTAGGTCTTGCCATAGCCAAAGCAATAGTGGAGCAACATGATGGTAAAATTCACGCGACAAGCACAGTAAATAAAGGCACTACAATTCATATTGAATTCCCTATTTAATAAGGAATCGGGGCTTTTAAAACTGCCCCGATTTTTAATTATTGTGTGACGTTGAAACATTCACTTTTTTCATGAATTCACTTAATGTTCTTACTGCCAGTACTAACATAGTCATCCCTCCGGAAACTACATAAAACATCATAATCAACGTATTTTCTGTATCCGTTCCTAGAAGCACCCCGTGAACAAGTGATAATGCCCATGCTGGTAACACAAGAAAGTGAAGTTTTTTCCATAAGGAGCGATTCATTGTTCGAATCCATAAATCCGATGTCATGATGACCATTAAAAATAGATAAAATGCGATTGTTCCAAGGGCCGATGGTAGAGACTGATAGTTAGCTGTGAAAGGAATTAAAATTCCTTCTATTCTATACGGCTCATACTGATCGATTAGAAGCACTAACATATGCGCGATTACGGTGATTAACCCTAGCCATCCCGCATTTTGATGGATATGATAAATTAAATTTTTATGTGATTTGATAAATGAGGATTTCCTCAACAAACCAAATATAATGGAAATTGTGAAGTAAAAATACGCTAATAACCCTAATAACCGAATCCATTCCCACGTACTTATAATCATTTATTTCACCCCTGTCATCCTCCAATTTGCTGCTTGCCCTTCTTTAACAATGAAGCGGGCACTTTGTTGACAATTATTTTCGAACCATTTCTGCAATTCGCTCTCATCCATAAGAAAGCAAAGTTTTGCCCCAACCTCTGCATCCCATAAAGAAGACGTTACAACTGAAGCTTGTAATACTTCTGTATTGGCGATTTCACCTGTTTGTCCGTTTAATATATGATGTTTCTTCACTGTTCCTTGCATCCAGCTTCGATAAACCCGATTGGATGTAGCAATGGCACCTGTTTTCAGTTTAATCGAGCTTATTTCCTTGTCGATATCCCAGGCATCTGCAACACCGATTGTCCAGGTCTTTTCCCCAGAAGACCACATTTTCATATCCCCTCCCCCGTCTATTAGTCCAAAATCAGGCGATACCTCTTGCTCAAGCCAATTCGCCAATCTTTCAATCGCATATCCTTTGGCAAATCCACCTAAATCAATTTCCTGTTGTGCTACCCTCAGTATTTGCTCACCGCCAAGAAATTCAAATGGTCGCTCTGCCATTAACGGTTTGTTTTGAAATGTCTTGCTTTTAGCTGTATCAAATGGGAAAGATTGATTGTAGCCATGCTGTTCTAATTGACGTTTAAGATATGGAGAAAATAAACCATTAGAAAGTTGATAATACCGATCCGCTTGTATTAAACAATCATATAAGAGCGAACTAATGCGGAGCGTTTTTCCAATTTCTAAACTATTAAGTTGTGATAATTCATTATTTGATTGAAATCTTGACCATTCTTTTGCTACATATTGAAGCCATTTCTCTACTTTTTCTTTCCATACGACATGAATACCTTTTGGCATAGCAATATAAAATTCAGTATTCATTATTTGTAAAGTTAGTGTATCCACATGACCACTCCATTACGTTCTTTTTGTTTTGCGCTCGCTTTTGACAGCAGGTTGACTTGTCATTTCAAAGTTTGTCCAATCTAGCTGTACTAGTTCTTTTTCTTTTTTTGTCATATTTTCCTGGTCTACTTCCTGAATATTATTTGTACGTGTAGAGTCAGCTTCTGCCGGGCTGTTAATTTGGGATAGTATCGCTGCAGATAAAAGTATCCCCGATGCCCCTAATACCCATTTAGCTTTTTTCGGATCTTTCATAGTGCTTCCCCCTAATTCGTAATTGGCTGGCATACAAACGTTTGGTTACTTTCTTGCCATTCAGCTATATACCCCAAGCCATTCGTTATAGTACTAATAGGTACATATAATTCTTCATTTACATAAAACGCTTGTGCAGGTGATGGTGTTTTCAAATTGTTATCATAAACAACGTTAGTTCCAGCACGGTAAATTATTTCATTTGCTTGATGTTGGATCATTAAAATATTACTTGCTTTGTAAAAGGTTGCTTTTGCTCCTAATACTTGAGCTACTGCTTTTCCCGGCACAAAAAATTCCCCGTCTTTTGGTATCACAAAAAAGCTCAGCTCCTTATTTGTACCTTCTACCTTAAACGTAACCTTTTGAGAGCTTGTAAAAGGTAATACTTCTTTATCTGCTGGAACTGTTCGTGTCCAAATATTCCAAGTCCCTTTTGCACTTACAGCATCTTGAAAATAGTAAGTTTCACCTTCTTTTTCATCATCATAGTAATAGTTGTCATCGTCATCATCATCGTCGTCGTCTTTATCGTCCTTATATTCTTTATACTTTTCATGTTTTTTATCTTCATGTTTATAATCGTCTGCATGTACGACTACGTCATTTGTTATAAAACCCGCTAATATAAGAACTACAACAAGACTAATTTTTTTCATCCTCATCAATAACACTCCTTTCATTTGTCTTCATTCTAAGTTTTAAAAATGATACGAGACTGAATTTTTTAAACAAATTTTTACAGACAAAAAGCCATTTCTATGGACAGATTCGACTGCACTTAGAAATGGCTTTGCTCATTAGGCAATTATTTTTAATATTTCAATCAAAGTACTTAAAATCTTTTAGTCAATGAAAATGGCAATACATTCGCCCTTTGACAATCTTGAACTAGGTTTGATGACTTGCTCATTTAATTGAATCGTTCCTTTTTCAATTTTTTTGATGATTTGTGATCGGCTCCAATCCTCAATTTGGTTTGCAAGCACTTTATCAATTCGATGTATTCCTGTCACATCATCTAGTTCAATGTGTATTACCTCTATTCCTTGTTCTGCTAAGCTAGATATCGCAATCGTAGACAAAATTGAAAATCCCTCTTCCTGGTCTTCCATTTCAGCAACATGCTCTGAGAACGTTTTATAATTAGCTAACTTTTTATTCCAAGTATGATTTTTTTCGCATTTATAAATTGCATATTGATAAATATTTTTTCCATTTGCGTTATGCCTTCGTACATTTGTATCCGTAAAAACAGATAATGTTCCACACATTTTACAGTGCTTCTTGACAGTTCGTTCTGGTAGTTGAGAAAGCTTCCAGCGGAATGTAATAGTTAACATTAATCCTTCACCTCTTAAGATAAAGGTACGCAAGCGTCTATTTGGATATTTCGCAGTACAATGTAAAATTTATTGAATAAATAAAAAAGGAGATCCTGCACAAGGACCTCCTGACACATTGAGACTACAGGGTTGCTCGGTTCCTTTGTAATGAGAGAAATGGGCATACTCCCCCCTTGAAAAAAACAATGTTTTTTTGAGGGATATGCTATCCAATTTATTGATCATTACAAAGTAAAGTTTGGCATACGTGTTGTCCTGTATCCTTTCCATCCAAATAAGGGTCACAATCCTCCGGTGACCCTTTTATACTTCCTCTTCCAATGTTCCGTCCTAAAATTATGTTCTTAATTATCTAAAGCTATTTTTTTCAACATTTTCCTAAGACATCCTAAGATAAATATCGCAACTCATTTTGACAACTATACATATTATAAAGTATAGAAAGGGGGGATTACGATGTCTGAATATTATGGTAGTGGCAATGGCTCAGCATTTGCGCTAATTGTTGTTCTATTCATTCTTTTAATTATTGTCGGTACTAGTTTCATGAGAGTTTATTAATACCTAATACCGCCTCCAATGCTCATAACTAATAGGATAATACAAATTTAGACTTAAAATTATCCTTCCCTTCAAATCTCAACAAGGGTCACAATCCTCCGGTGACCCTTTTTATATTTCCTCTATCTATGCATACTCAACTTTCCAAGGCATCATAAAAAGCCACATCATTGATATGCTAGATTAGCTACAGTAAAAAGCCATTTTTCTAATAATGAAATGATTTTCTTTAATAAAATAATTATTAGCAAGGATCACTCCTTTTAAATTCACAATGTGCTAAATAATTATTGATTTAATGGAATACCCTTTTTCATTATCAATTAACCTAAGGCTTTAACAGAATTCTTCCAACCGAGTTTCTATCTTCCACTCTAGAATGCGCCTTGGCTACATCTTTTAAGGGATACACATGATCTATTTTTATTGAAATACTATTATTTGCTACCCACTTTTGGAAATTCTCAATATATTCAGGCCAATATTTCATATACGGAAGTCCATTTGTTCTTGTTAAAAATAGAGATCCTTTTTCTTGGAGTTTCATTAAATCAAATGGCGGAACATATCCACTTGACTGACCATACATCACTAGATACCCCCCTAAACCAAGACTATTCAAATTTGATTCAAAGGTATCCTTTCCAACCCCATCATAAACCACACGGACTCCCTCTCCATTTGTTATTTCTCTAACTTTCTCAGCAATGTTCTCTTTTGTGGAAATCAAAACGGTATCTGCACCAGCTTCAAGCACAAATTTCGCTTTTTCTTCTTTTGATGTTACACCAATTACTTTTCCTCCTCGTAGCTTTGCCATTTGGCATATTAAACTACCAAGTCCGCCAGCTGCTGCTTGAATTAAACACCATTCGCCCTCTTGAATAGGATAAGCTTTATGTGTAAAGGCATAGGCTAAAAATCCTTGTGTCAGTCCGGCTGCCGCTTGTTGATCAGGAATATCTATATTTATTGGAATCATTCTCTTTGCTAAAGCAACTACATAGGTTGCATAGGTTCCCCCGCCTCCACAGATTACCCTATCTCCAGGTTGTAAATGGTCAACATTTTCACCTACCGCTTCAATTACACCCATACATTGACTACCAATCGAAATCGGTAGGTTATTATTGAAACCTGCTTCCTTTCCGTAAAATTTTTGCTTTACCAGGTCACCACGACGCATCTGAATATCAAGGAAATTCACAGAGGCAAACTTTACTTTGACGAGCACCTCATCTTTACCTATCTTAGGGATATCAAGCCATTCCAATTGCATTTTTTCGGGATCTCCATATTCATAAATACGAACCGCTTGCATCTTTTCTTGAACTCTCATTTTATCCTCTCCTCCAATATTGTTTCCTAGAAACCATATTACCATTTTATGAATCGATGTCAACATTGTTTCCAAGAAACTTTATAAGATTAATTATTTCTTGTATACTATAGAAACAGACTTATTATTGAAAAGGTGAATAAACGATGTACGATAACACAGAAAAGGATGCTCTTGTTTTTCAAATCATTAAATTAACAGAGCAAATTTCGAAAAAATTTACAGACGGAGATGATGAGGAAAAACAGTGGATGGCCCAAAAGGTTAAAAATCCAATTTTAAGACAACTTTTGCCGAATATAACTATAATGATGTTACACGTTTTAGATGCAATTGGAAAATTCGGGCCCGTCAATGGTATTACGATCTCTAAAGAAATGGAAATTCCCAAAGGAACTGTTTCAAAAATCACGCGCAAGTTAGAGAGTTTGAATCTCATAAGTAAAGAGCAGTTACCCGATAATAAAAAGGAAATTCTCTTTTCTATTACACCACTGGGATATGAATTGTTTGAGGTTCACAAGGAACTTCATGAGCATATAGAAAAGAATGTAATTCATTTTTTAAATCAATACCACTCTAATGAATTGGATTTTTTAACTAGAGTATTAGAAGACCTCTTAAAACAATCATTATTTCAATTAGAGGAGTAAACTCCCCCGCCTTCCTTATGGCTACCAGAAATAGATTAAACGGCTTGAGTCCTTTAGAATTCAGAGCTCAAGCCGCTTAATACATTTTTATTATTTCCGTTGTCTACTTGGCAGGGAGCAGTTCGAAAATTATTCATACTCAACATAATATTACTTTACATTTAGACTTTTTCTCTTACCAACTTTAAATTTTCTATTACGAAACATAAAAGCGACTAAACTACAGAGCAAAATAATTGGTACACTCACTTTATATAAATCTGTAAAACTTTTTGCCATTTCTTTTTCAGCGTAATGACTAATATCATCCGAGAATGTATCCATTTCTTTCTTTATGCCCTCTATTTTTTCTTCAACCGCTTTCGTTACTTGATTTGTAATTTCTAACCGTTTTATTTCTCTGTATTGTACCGGGACTTCATTTAAAGCATCATTTACTTTCTCTGTAATAATACTTTCCTTTTGTTGTTGACTTATGCCAATAAGATCAGTTCCCTGTTTCTTTTCTATATTCGACTCTAATTCTTTGTTTTGTATTTTTTCTTTTGTTACTGTTAATATTTGTTCTTGCTCAGCTTTATCAATATGAAGTTCATGCACTTTTTCTTCCGCATAGTGATAAACATTCTCTTTATTTATTGATAAATTATGAGTCAAGCCTGATACAAAAATGGCTACAGCCAATACAATTCCTATTTGTCTAAGCATGGACACAACACTTTGAGAAGCAGTTAATAATTCTCCCTCAAATGTGGAGGCTGTTAATATAGTAATTGGCCCAACAACTAAACCATATCCAACACCTAAAATCATACAAGGGATGATTATTTCTTTATTTGTTGAATCTGCTCCTATCATTTGTAAACAATAATAAGCAACACTCATAACTATAAATCCTACTAATATAACCCGAACCTTACCAAGCTTCTTCATAATCAGTGAACCAAATGGAGAAACTAGAAATATCATGGCAGAAATAGGTGTCACTAAGAAAGCTGCTTCAATTTCTGTTCGATGTTGTATTTTTGTGAGAAACGTTGGAAGTAAAACAGTTACACCAATTAAAAACAAATTACTAAGTATAACTACAATAGAAGCTCCAACAAAAGTTCGATCTTTAAATAGCTGTAAATTTATCATCGGTGATGTAACTTTTCTTTCAACTAAGATAAATAGAATAAAAGAAATAACACTGATGATATAGCACATCCATGCAAAGTTACTCAGCCACCCCCAGGTATTCCCTTTAACTAATGCAAGTGTGAAAAAGAAAATAGCCAAACTAGAAAGCACTAATCCAGTCCAATCAATTTTAGCAACTACTCGTTCCTCATTCTTTATAATTAGCATAATGAAACATAAAATAATACCAATGATACAAATCGGTAGATTCACAAGGAATACCCATCTCCATCCTAAATTTTGTGTAATAACTCCTCCTATTACAGGACCTATGGCAGCAGATAATCCTTGTGTCACCCCTAAAATACCAAGCGCAACATGCCTTTTTGCCACTGGAACCGCCGATACTCCAATCACCATACTTGTTGGAAACAAAATAGCAGCACCAATACTTTGAATAAAACGAGAAAAAATAAGAAAATCACCCGTATTGGCAAGTGCACATAATGCTGAACCAATGCCAAAAATTATTAAACCTATAATATATAGTTTTGCCTTTCCAAAGATATCAGCGACCCGCCCTAGTGGTATTGCTAATACAGCAATAGACATCGTATATACATTCAATATCCAGGACATTTTCTCCAACGATGCGCTCACATCCGCCTGTATTACTGGTAAAGCAATATTCATAATTGTCGTATCAATCATACACAGGAAAATTCCTAAACACATTAAGAAAACGATTTTGATTCCTTTAGATTGTTCCATAACTTTCCCCACTCACGTGTAAGTTTACTTACCTTCTCTTTTTTCTTGTATTGTTAATTGCGCTAATTTATTTTTTAATGTTTCAACTTGTGCAGTATAACTTGCAATCCCAACATCTAAGGAAATCTCCTCCGCAAATGTAATACCATCTTTCCATTTTTCATATTTAAAACGGAGATCTGTAACATACGCCTCTTTTCTCTCAATTTCCTCTTCGATCCACTTTTTCATAGTATTCATATCGCTATAATTCCCAAAATACATCCGCATTAAAAAGTCCGAGCGTAGAACATCCTTCTCTACATCTGTCTTCATATATTGATAAAACTCTTCCCGTCCTTCATCTGTTATGAAATACATTTTTTTATTTGGTTTACCTTCTTGCATCACAACCTCTTTTTTAATCTTCCCTTCTTTTTCTAGCTGTCTTAAAGTCGGATAAATCATTCCGAAACTGCCATCAAAAAAATGCGTGAATACATCTTCAAAAACTATTTTTATATCATAACCAGATAATTCTTTTTCCATAAGTAACCCTAAAACAACATCTCTTCCTTTCAAAATAAGCACCTCACACATTTATTATAATCAACAACCATATAATCATTGTTAATATGATTATTGATTATATATTTTATTTATTCGTTTGTAAAGTTTAACCATTAATACGAAATTTTTATAAGCTGAAAGCTGCAGCCAAATAAATTAAGACTACTTAAATCTGAATTAAGCGCTACTTATATCTGATAAACAAAACAAAGACTGAAACCAATATTGGTTTCAGTCTTTGTTTACTTAATTAAACTATCAGACACCGTTTGTTAAACTACCTGCTCCGTTAATGATCTTTCTTATACTTTATCTGTAACAAGCCCTTTCTTCTACACTTGACTTAGCCAATTCTGGCTACTATCATAATATAAAATCCATACAGTAATCTGATAAAATGCAAAAAATTGTATGCGGAGGTGTTATCATTAGGATAAACAAGCCTATTTAGCCATGCTTCATTTGAGTTTATAAAACTGTACAGAAATAAATAATTTGAATTTTCGTGGGTGATCATTTGAAAATTTCAATAGAGGAAATAAGCCAAGAATTCGAAGAAGAGATTCTTATTAAATGTCATGAGATTGATGACGAAATAAATGAAATCATTAACAAGCTGAAAACTGAAAACCCTATTTTACTCGGACATCAAAATGATTATATTCACCGAATTAAGCTTAATGATATCTATTATTTCGAGGCAGTCGAGGGAAAAGTTTTTATTTACTGCAGGGACAACGTTTTTGAGGTAAAACAAAAGCTATACGAGCTAGAGGAATTATGTACGGGAAAAAACTGTTTTCGCGCATCGAAATCAACTATTTTGAACATCGCGAAAATTTCATCTGTTTATCCGACCATTAGTGGTCGATTCGAAGCGGTGCTGGATAACGGAGAACGCACTGTTATATCAAGGCAATATGTGCCTGTCCTAAAAAAAATGCTTGGTTTGTAAAGAGGGATATATATGAACTTATTTGAATTTGTGCAAAAGATAATTAAGAATTTTTTTATCATCTTCGCATCCATAATCATGGTTATTACTTTGTTGCGACAAATGTTTAATCATGACATGGCATTTGATTTGAAGTCAATTTATATCATTATGGCATTTTCATTTTTAAGTACATTAACGGGATTTATTTTATATTCTCCTCACGATTTAAGCGAGAAGGAAATGCGAATAAGGATTATTATTCATTTCTTCACTTTGGAGATTTTATTGATTGTCCTTGGCAGTGCTATTCATCTTGTAAATGGCACATCAGAAATAATCATTCTTGCACTGCAAATTGCCGTAATCTATATCATTGTTCGTCTACTGTCATGGCAAAATGATAAAAAAGATGCAAAAGAAATCAATGAAAAACTAAAGGCATTGAAGAAAGACTTTGGTGAGTAGTCAAGAAAATCAATAAGCAGTAGTTGTCTGCAACAAACTTTCTTACGGTAAGCATTAGAGCTTGCCGTTTTTTTGCATCTTATTGGCTTGTGAATACAGCTTACCGTTTTTCCATATACATCCTGCCATCCATTTAATATGATGATTTCATAAAAAAATTTTACAAATGAGGTGGAGTAACGACTATGGGAATTTTACTTTTATTAATGGTTTTGATTTTCGAGATTGCTTTTGCCAACTACTGCATAGTAACTAAGCAAAACCATAAAAAAATAAAGAATTGGATTAGAATTGCTGTATTTATTGTATTTGCAATACTAACTGTTTCATCAGTGATTGTCTGGAGTTTCCGCTGGGTATCGCTTGCTATACTACTTTTCTTATTAGCCATAAATGGGACAGTATCTCTTATCCTTAACAAAACAACTATCAAACCATACAAAACTTCTAGCGTTGTGTGGAAGTCCATTATGATGATATTGACATTTGTATTTGCACTTTCACCTATCATTATTTTTCCACAGCACCCATCACCAAAAGTGACAGGAGAATATGAAGTCGCAACCGCTACTGACACATATCTGGACAAGAATCGTATTGAGGAATTTACTGACACGGGGGACAACAGATTTGTTAATGTAGAATTTTGGTATCCCAAAAACGCAGACGGAACATACCCACTATTGGTGTTCTCACATGGGGCATACGGTATCAAGACAAGCAACAGATCTACGTATACTGAGCTGGCAAGCCACGGTTATGTAGTCGTTTCAATCGATCACCCCTATCACTCTTTCTATACTCGTTCAGAGGATGGAACAGTAGCTATGATCAATTCAGATTTTACCCATGAATTCGAAAACAATATGAATAAAGGCGTTTACTCGAATGAAGAACGGTACAATATCATTCAAAAATGGATGAAACTGCGAACAGACGATATGAATTTTGTCATTGATACGATCCTTAAAAAGTCGAAAAATGATAATAACTCCCTTTATCAACATATCGATACAGAGAAAATTGGTGTGTTTGGGCACTCAATGGGCGGTGCTGCAAGTGTGTGGCTAGGCAGAGAGCGTAATGATATAAGTGCAGTTGTAAATATGGATGCGCCATTCTTTAGTGAGCTTATTTATAAGAAAGAAATGGATGATTTTGTAGCTAGCAGCAAAGACTTTACGACCCCACTTCTTAACATTTATTCTGACGATGTTTGGGGACAGCTCGAAAACAACTCCATTTATATAGCGAACAAACCTAATAATGAACACTTCAAAGATGCATATACTACTCATTTTAAAGGGGCAAAACATTTAAGCTTAACCGATTTACCGCTTTTCTCTCCAATACTGGCAAATATTCTACAAGGAGGAAAAGCCGATATTGATCAATCTTACTGTATTGAAACTGAAAATGAACTAATTCTTAAATTTTTTGATTTTGAATTAAAAGGAATCGGCCATTTCGCTCCCGAAGAGAAGTATTGAGCAAAGTTTCTGCCGTATCTTGCACTTGTCATCGTTATTTAGTATACGGCGATCACACCCTATCAACCCCAGTTAATTGCTGGGGTTTTTTAATTAAAACAATGTAGAGATATTTTCATGGGTATCAAATGAAACAAGTTTGTTTTATTTTTTCCTTTTATGATTTTATTATTAGTTGTTATTGTAGTATGTGTGAGAATCTTTTAATAATCGTAAAGACACCTAAATTTGGTACCTGTTGTCCTTTTAGGATTCATTATCTAGGCTATTCCTATGAACATAAGGTTTAATGAGGTTTCAAATTGTTTATTAGTTTGTTGTAGCGTGTGACGATGCTGCGGCTTTTTCTTTTACTCAATAAATGACTTTCTTAATACAGTTAATGTCAGCTGGTATTAACTCTGCCTTAGGATTATTTTTTTCGAATAATAAAGCATCTTCTGTACAGACTACTTTCAGGAGGTGAAATCCATGAATAACAACAACCAAAACTTTAACCAAAAAACCCCTAATGCAAACGAAGAATTCGGGACTGAGACTGATGTTCAACAAATTAGACAACAAATCCAACAAGCAGAAGCTAACAAAATACAAGCTTCTGGTGCAATGCACTCGATGAACGAAGAATTCGGAAATGAGCTTGATATTCATCAAATTAAACAACAAATCCAGCAAGCAGAAGCTAACAAAAACCAAGCTTCTGGTCGATTTGCAAACAAAAACAGTACAAAATAAGTTAATGATCATCATCCCAAACCGGCAATCTTTTTTCTGCCGGTTTTTTCTATTTTACTCATCAGTCCCTATATCTACCCGAAGTATAATAATTTTTCTGCTAACTTTAATATGGTTAAAATAATTCATATCATGAGTAGTATCATCACTACCTAATCGTAATGATCTCGCCGAAATTAGGCTTGAAGAAAGCTGGTCAAAACCTAAAAAAGCGCGAGAAATCAATTTTAGAAACATTGACCTCTCGCGCTCTTTTGATGTGAATTTTTCCTATTTTGATTTAAAAATATACTTGCCCCATCATTAAAATAACATATAAAAAGGCAATTCAAGATAACGCGTAAGATACCATAAAGCAATATAAACTCTTTGATATCAAATACATCTTCTTGAACTGCCCAGCAAATGACAACAATTAATTAGATTCTACATCCGCATCTTTGGAGTAATTATACTTAGAACGATCAACTGGCGTATAACCTGTTGGCGTATAGAATCTCAATAAGTCACCATTCACGACTTTATCAGATAGTTGTAATTTAAGATCTACTTTATCTTTGATAGTTTTCGCAAACTCCAATTGACTATCATCTAGTAGTAAACCTGTTTTACTATCGTAAAATTTCCCGTTAATTGAATAAATCGTAGGACTGACAAAATCACTATTTCTAAATGGTACAATTTCATCATGCTCTTTTGATAATAAGTCTGAACCAAATTGAACAAATTTTTGCGTATCAATTCCTAGTAAATGTAATAGCGTTGGAAGAAGGTCTGTTTGGCCACCATAAGTATGGTTAGTTCCACCTTGCATTCCTGGAACATGTATAAATAATGGTACGCGTTGCAAATTAGCACTTTCATATGGTGTAATTTCTTTTCCAATGACTTGTTCCATCGCATCATTATGATTATCTGAAATACCGTAATGGTCACCATAAAGAACAATCATTGAATTATCATATAAGCCTGATTCTTTTAATTGGTCGAATACTTGTTTGATGCCTTCATCTGCATAACGTGCTGTTTGGAAATAATTATCTACACTTGAATCTCCAGTATTAGCTTTATCAATTGTTACTAAGCTTTGATCCATTTTATATGGAAAGTGGTTCCCTACCGTAATCAATTTTGTATAAAAAGGTTGTGGTAACGAACTTAACATACTTTCAGATTGTTTAAAGAATGGTTTATCTAACAAACCATATTCAGCCATGTTTTCTGAAGAACCTATGTCATAATAACTAGCATCAAAGAAGTGATCGAATCCAAATGATTTATAAATCTCATTACGATTCCAGAAGCTTCCGTTGTTACCATGGAATACAGCAGATGTGTAACCATAATCTTTTAAAATACTAGGAGCTGCTTGGTACGTATTTTGTGCTTTTGTAATATAAGCAGATCCTTGTGGTAACCCAAATAATGAATTTTCAAGCATAAATTCTGCATCGGAAGTTTTACCTTGACCTGTTTGATGGAAGAAATTATCAAAATACATTGTATTCTTATCTTTTGCTAACGAATTTAAAAATGGTGTAACTTCTTCACCGTTTAATTTATAGTTGATCAGGAAGTTTTGGAATGATTCTAAATGTAAATAGATAACATTCATTCCTTTTGCTTTACCAAAATATTCTGCATTAGGTTTGGCGTAGTTAGCTTTTGTATAGTTCATTACTTCTGTAATATCACTACTATCCGCCAAAGCTCTCTGTGAAGATGCTTTCATCGTTTCTACTGAATCATAAATCGTATAGTTATACATTCCTAGATATTTCACAATATAGTTTCTATCAAAACCTCGAGATAATAGTTGCGGACGATCAGCTTCAGCTAGTCCTAAATTTAGGATTGATATTGCTAATGCAAAAGTAATGATTGCCGTTGCTTTTTTATATCCAAAACGATTGGTATCTTTTTGTATTTTTTTAGAGAATCGTAGATAAAACATTACAAATACATCCACAAAGAACAAGAGATCATAAGGCTTTAGTAAAGAAAGAACACTGCCACCTAAATCTCCGAAGTTCTGCGTTTGGGTAACTGTAGGTAATGTAATGAAATCACTAAAAAATCGGTAATAAACAATATTCGCATATAAAACAATAGACATCAGAGTATAAACTACAACTAGTGATGTATATTTTCTCTTCCCTCTAAATAAAAATGCAACTCCTAGGAACAGCATTGCGGAACCTAGTGGATTTATTAGTAAAAGGAAGTGTTGAAGGATTCCTTCTACGCCTAGTTTAAATTGTGCTGTTTGAGCGATGTATGTTTTAATCCATAACATTAAAACAGCTAATAAATATATCCCTAAAAAGTTGTTTAATAGGTTACCTTTTTTACTTATTAAATTTTTCATTTTTGCACCTCTTTTACTTACTTAAATTAAAATCTAGATGTATATTAACTTATAACTTAGATTATAAATATTTTATTATAAACATTTCATTTTAAAAAATGTTACTTCACAATAGCTTTTTTCACAGCTAATGTAGCTTACTCCCCATTTAGACTTCTGTCAAGTTATAAAATAGTTAGTACATTTCTTCCCATAATCGGAAACCTCTTCTATAGAAATCCACCGCATATGTTCGTTTTTCAACTAACATTTACGGAGTATTTTAAATCATAGTAATACCTCATTATTTATTGAATTGTTTTCCTACTTACCTATATATAGCATTCATTTAATTTTCGTTTTACTTTTCTTTTACCTGTGTTTAGTTACTGACCACTTTAGGCCGAGTGACCTAGAGTTTTTCAACAATAGCAATTTTAAAACATAATCTTAATTTTAACAATTAATTTTGATGACATGTACCTTATAATTTTGTAAGTTTTAAATTCAATAATTTAAACAAGTGTTACTGAACATTTAAGGTTAAACAAATTCCGACGTAAAAATAATAAATCTATTAGTAGTAAAAACCCAGTTTTCATTTTAAATTATTCAGCTTTTTGTAATCCTTGATTTTGTAGTCAAATGGTTGTCTACTTTTTGTCTACATAGCAGTTCAAATATTAAGGAGTGTATTTTCTACTTTTAATTTTTTTCTCATTTATTCAAAGACTTCTCCCTAATTTACACAGCGCAGTGATGCTTAGGACTCTCTTTTATCCAAAATAGCTCAATTATGATTATTTCAATATTTTGGAAATAGAAATAAAAATTCAATATCATATTATTAATGCACTGGGACGACATGCCATGAATAAAAAAGAAAAGGTTATTATGGCATTCAGGGACTTATATTGTAAGATGGCTTGGCTTAAGATGGAAATCAGCCTCAAGGGGCATCAGCCTTCAGAAGTACACTGTATCGAATACATTGAGAAAAATATAGATTCCAACGTGACAAAACTTGCAGAGTCCTTATATTTGACTAAAAGTGCCATCAGTAAAATAACTAAGAAACTCATGGAAAAAGATTTAATCGAAAGTTACCAGAAACCGGACAATAAGAAAGAAATCTATTTTAAGCTTACTGAATAAGGGAAAGTAATTTACAATGTCCATGAAGAACTGCACCAAGAGTTTCGAGAGCGAGATAAGGACGTATTTAATCAGATAACCGAGGAACAATTTGACAGTATGCTTACCTTCGTAGAGAAGTATTGTAGGCATTTGGAGGGTATAGATATTTAACCAGAATAAATTCAGATAATAAAAATGCAGCCCTACTCTATCGAGAAAAGGCTGCATTTTTATTATCATTATTTTATTGACGGAGAAATAAAAACATGTTTTTTTTTATTTTCAAGGAAACGAAAGCACGAGTGTTAAGCTCATAATCGGTTCATCATGGCCCCATTTTCATTTCATGGAAAAAGGGGAAGTTTGAACATGGATATTGTTTCGATTATCTTAAAAAAATTTGTCCTTATTTAAAATCGGTTGATTTTTCATTAAAATTACCAAGTTAAATCATTTAAGAATGTAAGAATATCTTTGTTCACGTCGTTAATGTCCGTACCTATTGTCATTAAATGTTTAGAGTTCGGATACCCCTTTATTGTTTTTTGATTCGTTGCAACGCTTTGAAAAATTACCTCTGCACTCTCTTTATACAATAGTTCATCTAATTCACCATATAATATACGAATTGGTGACGTTAAAAGTGCTAATTTATCCATCGTTATATCAATTAACTGTTGGAACTCAACTAATGAATCGATAGACATAGTTTGAAGACGTTTCATTTCTAAATTTATTTGTTCTTCATTTTTCCCTTCAAGTTGTTTGTATCCTTTTGCATAATGAAAGACACGCTTTTGTAGAAAAGTAGCTTCCCTGTGTATTGGCACTGACATTGTCACAACACCATTTATCTCCAACTCTTGGCCTACTTTTAATGCAAACACACCACCAAGAGAAAGACCAATCACAGCTATTTTTTCAAAACCTTCATCCTTCAAAAACCGGTAACCGTTTAGAACATCTTGCCACCAATCTGATGGTCTAAATGTGAGAAGTTCTTCTGCTGTTAAACCATGTCCACTGTATAATGGTGCATAGCAAGAATAATTGTTCTTCTGCAAATACTTCCCTAACTTTTTCATATCAATAGTATTGCTTGTAAAAGAATGTAATAGTAAAACTGCCTTCTCTCCACCTTTATAGAAAAAAGGCTTAGGGGGTACTATTTTCATCATTATTTTAAATACCTCACTAACATATTCTTAGGCTTTAATTAAATAGCTGAACATTGAATTTTTACAATTCCTTTAAAGTATAACATCCATTTGTTATTGAACTAAACTGCTGCTCCGTTCGTATTATAAGGTCAGCCAGATATTTCTGGTTGACCATTTTTGGAAATATATAAAATATTTTTTAAAAATACTAATAAATTTATCTTTTCAAACAATTATTTTGCACACACTTTTCCAAAAAAATATAGTCTTATATAATTAAGGCTTTTTATTTAAACTTATTTATTAATAGTAAATAACTGCATTTGAAAGGCTGTGCTATTGTGGCAAAAGGTTTCAAAATTGAATTACCAAAATTACCATCACATTTAGAAAAAGCGAATTTTCAAGATATTTTTTATGAAGAAGAACCTTATTTATCAAACTGCATGATCTCTAACACCGTAATTGATGAAGAGTTTGTCGAAAGACTAGTTTTATCAAAAGTTATTTTTAAAAATGTGAGATTCATAAATGTTACTTTTAGAAAAATTGATTTGACTGATGTGATTTTTGAAAACTGTGATTTATCTAATTCCAGCTTCAGTGAAGGCTTAATACATCGAGTCAAATTTGAAAACTGTAAATTATTAGGATTAGATTTTTTAGGAGCTAATTTCGGAAATGTTTCTTTTGAAAATTGTATTGCAAATTTATGCGACTTTTCCGAGGCTCGTTTAAAACAAGTAATATTCGATCGTTCAACTTTACAGGGTGCGAACTATTTTGAATGCTCATTTAATAAGGTGATATTTTCTCAAAGTGATATTAATGATGTTGATTTTTCTCAAACGTCACTAAAAGGAATTGATATAAGCACATGTAAATTTGAAAGACTTAATGTTACCTTGGAAAGTTTGAAAGGCTGTGAAGTATCCTCAGAACAAGCTGTTGGATTTGCTTCATTGTTAGGATTAATCGTTAAAGCTTAAATCTGTTGTAAATAGAAATTTTATCAGTTTTAATTAAAAACTATTTTTTGTCTTAACGAACAAACCATTCGAAGGGCATAAACCAATTCTTAGCTGTAGCGTAAAACGACGCTGCGGCTTTTTTATTTTTAAATCTATTTTCTCAGGCTATGAACTATACAAACAACGTTATCACGACATATTAATAGTAATGTAAAGCTAATTTAGCCTTACACCTCCGAATTTTGTTACTGAGGGTCACTCCTATCCCAAGTGACCCTTTTTATAGTTTCTTTCCTCAAAGTGTTTAGGAACGCTTTTTTTATTTATTGAAACTAAAACTTACAAAATATAAGTTTCATTTCACCTAAATTTAATTGTTAAAACTAAAATTGTGTTTTAGAATTGCTATTGTTGGAAAACAATAAGAAAAACATGTTTTGAGGGAAATTTTTATTGAAAGACAAACTAATAAAATTTTTATCTATTTTGGTGGTAGTACAATAATTGCTTTAGCTCCAGCGACTTTTTTCCTTATCGATCAAGGTATGCCTAAGGAATTTAGTGAAGAAGCCTGGTCAAATACGAAAGAAAAAGCCATACAAGCTACCGTTGAGCATTTAAAAAACGAAAACAATATCGATGTTACAATAAATGAAGTTAGTTTTTCAGGTGAATATGCAACACATGAAGTATATTTAGAAGGTCATGTTGTTGGTAATGAGAATAAGAAAATCTCTGCTGTTGTAGATACTTCTGAAGAAGATTATCAAGTAAAACTGTTGATATGAACGCCTCATACGCTGGGGGTATATTTCTGTACTCACGTTTTATATTAATTTGCTTAAAATAGTGACCAATTAAGCCTTTCTTCAATAGCGTATATTGGAAAGTAATGAAAATCCCATTTTTCCTTAGGAGCTTTTTGGTTTTAATTAAAATAGCACTTGAGGAGCTTTTTGGCAAACTTGCAAAAGGAAGGCCAGAAACTACATAATCAATATATGGAATATTAAAGTCCTTTGTATACTTGTCGATTTCCTCAGCTGAATCATTAATAATGATCAAATTCTTTTCGTTCTTATACTCTTCTTTTAATAACGTACAAAATTCTTTATTATTCTCAATCAACATGACAACCGTATGTTGATTTCTGTTTTCAATAATCTTATCTGTAAAGACTCCTGTACCCGGGCCCAATTCTACTATGTATTTTGCATTATGGAAATCAATACAATCTACCATTTTTTCTGCAAGATAATTTGAACTTGGCAGAACCGCACCTATTGTCCTTGGATTTAATAAATATTGAAAAATAAAACTGAAAGATTTCATGTACACAATCACTCCATAGGTTTGAATTTTTCTACGGCTTTAGAATACATTTCAAACCTAAAGAAACAGTAGGAAAAATACTTAAGATTCCTTAATATTTATAAAATACATAGTGAAAAGTTTTTTATTTTTCACTTATGATTTTCACTTTCTCAATTACTGTGGAATCACTTATACTTCTAATTATGGTTGGAAATATAATAGTGGGCTTTACATTATTCTTTCTGTTACCAAAAGAAAACCTTTTTGAAAACGAAAAAAGTCAATTAACACCTTTTCCTGCTTTCTCAGCTGAAAGTTTTCTAAATAAAAGTTATGCCAAACAAATAGACATATATGTGAATGATGCATTTCCGTTTCGGGAGCAGCTCATTGAGTTGAGTGCCTTCTATAGGGATGTTAAAGGAATACGATCAGTGAGAGATGAGATACAAATATACAATATACAGAAATAATACAGAGAAAATTGTGAAGACACTTGAAGGGTTACAGTAAAAAACGAAGCCTAATCGAAATGATTAGGCTTCGTTTTTATTCTCCTAGATTAAATGGAAAGGAGATCTTGCGAGTATCTTCAATTTTTTAATAAAAAAACAGAAAGTTCTGGCTTACTCCAGAAGCGTATAGGCATTCTTGTTGTACCAATACCTCGATTTACATACAACTGTAATGGTTTTGATTTCCCCTTTAATGAATACATGCCTTCTACATATTGTTTTGCTAATGAAGTAGTGATAATAGGGCCAATGAATGGAAGTTGTACTTGTCCTCCATGACTGTGACCAGATACTTGAAAATCAACTGGATACTCAAGGACTTCATCTACTGCATCGGGTTCATGCACTAACAATATGTTAAAGTCCTTCTCTTGTAAGTGTTGAAGGGTATGCTGCACTTTTGGCTTGCCAAGTAAAAAATCATCAAGACCAGAAATCGTAATATAGTCATCATTGCTTGCCTTAATTTTTATAGTTTCATTAACTAAAACTGTAAAACCCGCCTCCTCCATATACTGTTCGTACAAATACCCCCCGCCGCCTCCACGGTCATGATTACCGAACACTGCATATTTTCCAAGAGGTGCGTGAATTTGGGACAAAATAGTTTGTGAGTATTTTCTTTCGGAAGTATACTCACGAAACTTGTCAATTAAATCACCTGTAAAGACTACAATATCGGGATTAATTTCATTTATTTGATCGATCAGCATTTTCTGCTGCTTATGAGAAAAATTCGGTCCGAAGTGTGTGTCAGAGAATTGCACAATCTTTACATTTTGAAAACTTTCAGGAATATTAGGATTTTTGATATCAGTCCATGTAATAGACAATGATTTTGTTTCAAAGTGGGACGCGTATAAATAAGTAGCGATTGGAAAAATGAAGATTATAAGGGAAATAACACATTTCCACTTAATTTTCTGTTGAAACATCCTTCTTATTAACTGTTTCAAGGGAGTGATTAATTTTACCATTGATAACCTATTTTTTTGTGTGTTTTTCGTATTACCTTTCATATGTCACCTCTATATTTATCATAAAAAACTACAATTTATTAAATGTTGTAGCATCTTATTGTTACAGGAAGTTGTCATTTTGGAGATTTATAAGATTCAAAGAATCATTTCTCGATTAGCAATTTAATAACAAACTAAAATTGCTATCTCTCGCCTATCGAATACCCCTCATTAAACTTTCAAATGATCCTCAGATTGATTTCAGATGAACATACACACATCTGCTTATTTGTCACTTTCACTTAACATTGGTTCAGTAGTATATATAACGAGGTGATAATATGAGAGAAATAAATCAAAGGAAATGGCTGAGAGGAAAATTCAAAATGATAGCCTCCCTTGGTTGTTTTTTAACAGTAGCACTTGCTGCTGGTTGTAGTTCCTTAGAGCAAGAAAAGAAACATGAAATACAGGAAGTTAAGGAGGTAAAGAATGATTTTTGGAATGAACAACGAAAAGGAACAAACTTTATGAATTCTTCTTCTTTACCGAAAAATTATGAAGAGGCGAATGGATTCAATATTGAATTTATCCGTTTAGCACCTGATAAATGGGCAAAAGATAGAGGCTTCTTATTTAATGACGAACCTGACCCAAGTCCTAATAAGGATTTCTTAATCGGTAATGCAGATCAATATGAGGGAATTGTTGAAGAAGATTTTATAAAGTTAAAAGAGGATTTGGATGCAGCATATGCAAGAGGGTCAAAAGTTGTACTGACTGTTCTAAGTCTTCCAGGAAATCGTTGGAGGCAGTTTAATAACTATGAAAATGACGACCGTATTTGGCAAGACTTTAAATATCATGAGCAAGCAGCACTTTTTTGGAAAGATCTTGCCTTCCGTTTGAAAGATCATCCTGCAGTGGTTGGATATAACGTAGTGAATGAGCCACACCCTGAAACAGCTACGGGATTTAATGATTTTTGGACTGAAGATTATGACAAATGGTACAACAAATTGGAAAATACTCCTGCAGATTTAAACCTGCTTTATGGAACAATTGTAGATTCTATACGAATTGTAGATTCTGACACACCAATTATTTTAGATTCAGGTTTATTTGCCACTCCATGGGCGATTAAATATTTAAAACCAATAGATGACGATAATGTGTTATATGCTTTCCATATGTATGAACCTTATGAAATGACAAGCCAAAATCGAAAAAAAGGATTCACATACACTTATCCTGGCAAGGTGAAGGTCGGTGAAGATCAAGCAGAAAAAATGTTCGATAAAGCTGCATTGAAAGATTTTTTAGAACCAGTTGTACAATGGACAGAGCAACACAATATACCAAACAACCGAATTATTGCTGAAGAGTTTGGAATTAACCGAATGGTTGGCGGTGCCGATCAATATATAAAGGATTTAATTGATATTTTCGATGATTATGGCTGGCACTGGGCATTTTATGCATTTCGTGAAGATACGTGGGAAGGTATGGATTTTGAATTAGGAAGTCAGCCAGTCAAGGAGGCCTATTGGAAAGCTAAGGATAATGGCAAACTACCGGATAGAAAAGATATAGAAGTTGATAATTCGATTTGGGATGCATTGAAAAAAGGACTGAACAAATAACCTTGTTCTTTTACACATAGGTTTAGAAAAAATTATTTATCAGTAGTACAAACCATAGTTTGTACTACTTTTTTTTAGAAAGAAGCGAACAAAGTATTCATTAATCGTATTAAAGGTTTTTCATCTACTCTTATTCTTTTGTAAAATGACTGTAACATTCCTCTTTTAAAATACATGTAATAAATTCATTTAAAAAGAGGTTATATAATGAAAAGAATCTGCAAATATAAAAAATACAAAGTGTTTATAATTATACTAGTAGTTAGTTTAGCTTTACTTTCTGTTTTTTTTATAAGACTATTTCAGAAAGAAAATAGAGAATTTCATTTTATAGATGAAATCGCTCCTATAGCTGTAGAATTAAACCAACAAACAGGAGGAGTATTACCGAGCATAATAATAGCTCAGGCTATATTAGAATCGAATTATGGTGAAAGTGAATTGGCTGTAAAAGCAAATAATTTATTTGGGATAAAAGGTAGCTACAATGGCATGTCAGTAAAAATGGCAACTATTGAATATAAAAATAATAAAAGTTATACAATAGAAGCTGAATTTAGAGCTTATCCAGATTTAAAAAGTGCCTTAATTGACCATACTAAATTATTTTTAGAAGGAACGAGTTGGAATAAGCATCAATATTATGATGTTCTTGCTGCAGCGAATTATCAGGAAGCAGCACATGCTTTGAAGAAAAATCATTATGCCACAGACCCTATTTATCCTGAAAAATTAATTGCTATTATAGAACAGTATAATTTAGAGAAATATGACAAATAGGAGATAAATATATGAATGTACTTATCGCTGATGATGAACTAGATATGTTAAGGATTTTACAAAGTTATTTCAAAAAGGAAGGATTTACGGTATTTACGGCTACAAATGGTTCAGAGGCACTTGATATTTTCTATAATGAAAAAATTGATTTGGCCATTTTGGATTGGATGATGCCAGAAAAAGATGGGATTACAGTTTGCCGCGAAATGAAGAAGAATCAAAAAATTAAAGTATTAATACTAACAGCTAGAGATACAGGAGAAGATGAATTTATTGCCCTATCTGATGGCGCTGATGATTATGTAAATAAACCATTTTATCCAAAAGTTTTATTAATGAGGGTAAAAAAATTGTTGCAAATGGAATCCATTCAACGAATAAACGATGTTTCATTTGATATTTCAAGCAAACGTGTATGGAAATCTGGAGAAGAATTGATTTTAACAAAGACTGAATTCGAGCTTTTACGTATATTTAGCCAAAATAGAAGACAAATATTAACGAGAGATCAACTACTTGATTTAATATGGGGTATGGACTATGAGGGTGATCCACGGACAGTAGATACACATATTCGACGTCTACGTGAAAAAATTGGAGAGGATATTATCCAAACGCATCGAGGCGTTGGATATAGCACAAGGGAATGAAAGGAAAAATTGGAACAAAATTAACTATTTATATAACTCTTGTTGTTATCATCACATTTAGCATCTCACTTGCGGTAAGTCATTTTTTTCTACCGAGATATTATCTTCATCAATTGAACAAAAACGTAACTAATGCTTTTTCAGTGTACCAGGAATTTGAGGATAAAAGTTTGGTGGAGCATCGATTTGATGTAACTATTCTTTCAGTATCGCTAGAAGATAATATTAATGTCCTGAATGAAAATTTAAAACAGCAACTTGCAAGAGAACATATTGCACTTAATAAATTTTGGGTTTCTGAAGAAGTATTACAAAAAGTTAATGAGGATAAAATTGTGGGCAAGGTTTACAATCAGGGAAAACAAAAGTCCAGTTTTATCGCACATTATTCAAAAGAAGGTAATCAGCTAATTATGATTGGAGCCTCTATGGCTAATTTTATTGATATAGCCTATTTTATTAATCGTTTTAACATATTCTTTTTGATAGTCAGTATCTTAGTGATTATTATAATTACTGCCTTTCTATCCCGAAAACTAACAAGACCTTTAAATGAACTTAAAAAGGTTGCAAAAGAAATTGGCGAGTTGGATTTTAAACAGGCTGAAATTCGGACAGGAGATGAAATTGAGGACCTTGCAAAAAGTATTAATAAAATGAGTAAGGCACTCGAAAAAGCGCAGCAGGATTTATCTAAACGGAACATTGACTTAAAGCAATTTATGATTGGTTTAACCCATGAGCTTAAAACTCCTTTAGCATTAGTTAGAGTATATTCCAGTGGAATTGAAGATGGTATGGATGATGGAACTTATCTTACAACCATTAACAAGCAAGTTGATAGAATGGAAAAAATAATAACAGATATGCTTTATTTCGCCAAAACAGAAGACAATGATTCTAATAAAACTAACTTTGATTTAATTATGTTGATTAATGAGATATTGGATAATTATCGACATATACAAGGAAAAAAACAAATTTATTTTAAAACTGAAGTTACTGAATTTATGCTGACGACTGAGCAAGATAAAGTACGTTTCATTTTTGAAAATATGATTAGTAATGCTGTCAAATACGCTTCTGAGGATCAAATTCAAATTATCTTTCACCAAGACGGTGTGTTTGAAATTAGTAATGATACTACGCTTACAGATATTTCTAGAATATGGCAACCCTTTTATGTTGGAGAAAGTTCTCGTGACAAGAACTTTTCAGGCACTGGGCTCGGACTTGCAACTGTTAAAAGCCTTGCTGAACAATTAGGATATAAAACGCAAGCAACGCTTTCTAATGGTAATATCAAATTTAAAATCGATTTTGGTAAATCATGATACCTTAGTACCATCAGGAGTATATTTTTTAGCATTAGTTATTATATTGTCTAAAATGCACTTTAATAAAAGCTCGTCTGCTTCGAGCATGACATCCCCTGCATATTGAGTAATCGCCAATACTTAAGCAATACATTCATCTGTCAATCGTATCGGAGATGACAAGTTATTAATATTCGTAATTTGATTACAAGCTTACTTTTTAAGTATAATCTTACCTAAAATAAAATTAAGTATATCCTTGCCAACACGGCAAAGATATATTTAAAATCACAAAATAAAGCATAAAGTTTCCGAATGGAAATTTTATGCTTTACGTCACATAATGCTGCTTCCATTGCAGAAATCTCCCCCATTTTTACTAGTTCAATTCAACATACAAAAAATACAATTCTTTCTGATTAAATAGAAAGAATTGTATTTTCAATTTAATTATTTTGTTAACTAGTAAAATACTCAATGATGCCATCAACAATACCCTGTTTCGTTTGTGCTTGGAATTCTGCTGAATTCATTCTTTTTTCATCACCTTCGTTAGATGTAAAGCCTAACTCAATTAAAATTGCTGGTGAAAAATTTTCCCTAAGAACAAGGTAATCACTACCTTGAACACCTCTATCGCGAGTATCTATTTTTTTATTAAAAATAGCTTTTTGTACAATTTTAGCTAATTGCTTATCTTTTCTGTTATTAGATCCATAATGAATTGTTATTCCTTTTACATTTGTATCCTCAAAAGCATCATGGTGAATGCTAATATATAGATCCTCTGAATGGTCTTTATTAATAATACTTTGTTTGAGATATGTAGAACTTATATCTTCTAAATGACTGTAGGAAATGTTTCATTTCAGTTCGAAGTAACTCCTTAACACGTTGATTACTTTGAAACTATTCCAAATGTTATTGTTTAGTAACCATTAAATACTTTAGGGTCATATAACTTATCTCAAGCTCTTATTGACCAAATGACAACGGGGATAAGTACTAAGGATAAAAGCCCTCCTGCTACCTGCTAAAGATAATACCGCATAACTTGCATTAGCCACTACCATGCCTGAGAATGCACCACCAGAAGCACCTGCTAGTGCAACTAAAACATCAATTTCCCTTGTGTTTATGCTACGGCTCTCGTGTCGATTTTCTGTTTCCGTTTGTTCTTGTTCTTTCTCTTATACCACCACATATAGACACCAGTGAACATCAGTATAGATGGAGTAAGACCACCGATAGCATACAAAATTTTAGTAAATAAACCTCCAAAACTACCAGTATGTAATGGAAGGTGCCATGTTTGATACATAATCCCACTATTAACGCGTGGATCTAGCTTGCCCACTACTTTTCCGCTATACTGATCTACCCATACTTTTACATTTCCATTCCCTGGATCGAATGAACCGCTGAGACGAAATTCCACTGCGCCTTCTGGAGTTCCACTTTCCACCTTTTCGGGTATTCTAGCTTGCATTAGTGTTCCCTGTGGTACTGCTTTTTCAGCCTTATTTATCAATTCATCAAGTGGAAGCTTACCACTGGAAAGTGGTTTTGAGATAAGCTGCTCTTCTGGAGGCATCACCTTCGCTTTTGCACCAAACCAACCAAAAATCATGTCATCATATGCAAAAAGTGCTCCTGTTAACGAGACAACCAATAAAAACGGAATGGAAACTCCACCAATGACTTTATGAAGATCATATTGCCGTACATAAGGATTGGCATTACGTCTTAAAATAAACCCTCGTGTCCATTTTTTAATCCCCGGCCACCATAAATATAATCCTGATAATGTAATAAAAAAGAACATAAATCCAATCGTACCGATGATTTTCTCACCATTGAAATCTTTTAACAGTAGCTTTTCGTGAAACTCTGTTATTAGATTAAAAAATGCTTTATTCCCTAATGTTCCATTTATGTATCCTGTTCCCGGATCGACAAATATGTTTTGTTGCTCTTCTCCTTCTTTAAGGCGGAATAGATAAACTCCTCGAGCGTTAGGTTCACTTGGAGTGTATACACGGTCAATTTGACCTTTTGGATATGATTCTGATACAACCTGCAAGGCTTCTTGGTACGTAACTTTTTTTCCTTCGGTTACTTTATACAAATTAGGATGCAGCATGCTGTTTAGTTCAGGTTCAAAGACAAGCAAACTTCCTGTTAAGCCAATCAGTACTATAAAAACCCCTGCTAGCATACTAAGCCATAAATGAATTTTTGAGATGATTCTACGTGTTTTAATATAAATGCCTTCTTTCCAAAAGTAGTATGAATTTGTGAACGTAATCATTAATATAAAGAGAATGATTATCATTGTCAATTAAAATTATTATAACTATTAAAAACATGCTATTATATTTATCTTTATTTACATTTAATAGTTATAAATACTCAAATAATCAATTATTGAATTATTAAGTTAGTAAAATTTTATCATTGCATACCTTTCATTAGGTTGGATATGGTTAGTCACAAAAATCATTCTCCATCTTCATTTATTTTTCTTCAAGTTATAGTTTATACAGTAAAAAAACCCCGTAAAAGTTAGATTGATGTCTAACTTTTACGGGGTAGTTCATATTTGCCTAAGCAGTTTTTTAGATTTTTTTAATTTATTGAACTTCTCAAAAAGGAAAGATTAGAACATGATTATCTCCAATTTACAAAGGTAATAAATGCTTCTGCACTTTTAGGTAGTCTCTTACCTGTTGAGTTTCGTACAGGTTTGGAAACCTAAGTGATGTGTGTCGATACTAGATCCTACTCTTTTTAAAATCGTTTGACACCACTAAAATTACCAGCAAGTGTCATCGGTGCCTCTAGGTCGACTAGGAATAGCACAACTGTTGAATCCTTTGTCATTCGTATTGTTGTTAACTCTTCCGCAGTACCTGAAATTGCATCGCCTTTATATAGGCTTTCCCCATGTACCATAATTTCGCCATCCATTACATATAGCCAAGGCGTATAGTCTGCCACAATCGGTAATGTAAAGGCTTCGTCTGTTTTTCCATGTACATCATAAACAAAGATTTGCTGACGAATTTCAAGTGGGGCTTTCGCTTCTGTTGGTCCTGCAATTAAACGCCAGTCATTGACTTCTGGTAGTTCCATTTCCGCAAATTGAACGCGAGGCTCTAAATCTTTTTCAGAAGGACGTATAAATACTTGTAGCATTTCAACAGGACCTGCTGGTGTCGATTCCTCATGGAAGAAGCTTCTCCCAGCACCCATTAGCATCAGCTTTGTTGGTGAGCAAGATTCTTTCAAGCCTGATGAATCTTCATGTAGCATTTCGCCTTGCCACATATAACTTAAAATTTCATCATTAATATGTTCGTGCATACGAATCATTGTACCTTTCCCAATTTTTGCGTGGTCAATTCGACTAAGTGGACCAAATGCATGATCCTCTTTTTCAAAGATTCCATCTATTAAACCTGGTCGATGAATTTGTAGGGAAAATACGCCTCCACCGTTTGAATAGGCTTGTTCATTTCGTAAAATATTCACACTTCATCCACTCCTTGATTCGCTTTTTTTAGTAATTGGATCAACTGTTCTAGTTCATTTTCTGTTAAATTCTCAAATTGCCCTGCTCGGAATTGTTCTTGTGCAGGGACAATTTCATTTCTTAGTGCAACGCCTTTTTGTGTGAGTGAAATATACTTTGTCTTCCACTCTTGTTCACGTTGAATATAACCTGCGACTTCAAGTTTGCTTAAAATTTGCGTAATATTTGAATTGGTCACTACAAGGCGGTTCGCTAATTCTGATTGCGTAACCCGTTCACCTTCTTTTAAATGACTAATAATATCAAACTGACCTGTTCGTAATCCCCACTTGGCCAAATGACGATTGCTACAGGTCATACTATGGTTAAAAAAACGGGTGTAACGAAACCAGGCTATATAGCTTAATCGAATTCTTCTTAATGAGTACTTCATAATAATCCCCCGTCACTTAATATATTAATTGATGTTATTTGTAATTGCAAAATATTGATTTTATCTTTTAGTAGAAATATTTCAATTTCCTAACATAAAGGTGATTTCTTCACCATTTTACAGTATGGATAAGCCGTTTGGAAATGCATACGTAAATATGTCATGAATTCTCGCCTGTTTGTATAAATTATAAATATTATTTCTATACCCTTATAACCAAACTAACTATTCCTGCTTTTTTACTAAGAATAAATTTCAAGTCAATTCGGAAGGTGTTTCATTTGAATATCTATCATTTAATATATAAAATGATAAGCGTGACAGATCTTTTTATTAAACTACTACACATCGTTATTGACAAAAGGGGAAAATGATATGACTGAATTATTGACGAATGAGGATTATATTTTTTTAGGCGCTCGCGTAAAACCTTTATTATTAAGTACAGAATCTGAGGGGAATTTCTCAGTATTTGAATTTATTGAAGTAAAAGGATTAGAAGCTCCGTTTCATATTCATGAAAATGAAGATGAGATCTGGCGTATAGTTGAAGGAGAAATTACATTCTATTTAGAGGAGCAAAAAATTAATGCAGTTGCAGGTGATGCAGTCTTTGTACCAAGAGGGAAATCTCATACGTTCAAATTAAAAACAGATACTGTAAAAGCGATTTTATCACTGACATCAACTGATTTTGAAAATGTCATTCGTGATATAGCTAGACCTGCCACTTCTGCAACTGAATTGCCAAATCAACCTATTTCAAAGAAACAAGCGGAACAATTAATTGCTTCTGGCAAGAAAAATGGATTAACAATTTTAAAACACGAATAGTGAATCTGTAAGCTATTTGGTTATTTAACATGAAAAAATAGATCAGCTAGTTCGTATTGCTTTTAGCCAACAAACAACTACTGACAAGATGCTCATAATGAACTGCACCCTGTCAAGGGAGACAGTGGAAATAATAGAAATGCATTAAACAGCTTGAGCTCTAAATATTCAAAGGGCTCAAGCCGTTTAATCTTTTATGATAACGATGATGGTTGTAAAAATGAATGTATTCCATCTATCGCTGTTTTAAACGCCTCACAAAATGACTATTGGAAATGGGGTTCATTTTATTAAAGACATAGACATTGGTTACTTTGAAACTTTTTTAGTAACCATTAAATACTTTAGGGTCATATAATTTATCTCAAGCTTTTCTAGACCAAATAACAACCGGGATAAGAATTAAAGATAAAAGCCCCCCTGCTAATGATAGTGTCGCATAACTTGCATTAGCCACTACCATGCCTGAAAGAGCACCACCAGAAGCGCCTGAAAGTGCAACTAAAACATCTATTTTCCCTTGCGTTTTTGCACGTGTAGAAGGCTCTGTCGAATCTACTATTTGTGCAGTACCACTAATTAAGCCAAAGTTCCAGCCCAATCCAAGTAAAGAAAGTGCAATGATTAATAGAACCATAGAATCGCCCGGTGCGAATGCCGCTAATAAACCAGCAAATAACAAAGTCACTCCGGAAGCAATACTCATGGCAGTCCGTCCTATTTTATCAACAAGAATACCTGTTACGAGCGATGGAAGATACATAGAGCCTACATGAAATCCTATAACAAGTCCAACCTCTGATAAACCATGGCCATGATGTTTCATATGTATTGGTGTCATAGTCATGATAGCAACCATTACAATTTGAGTAAGTACCATCACCGTTGCACCGACGGTAAGACCTCTCTTATTGATAGCTTTTTTATTAAGAGATTCCGTCTTATTTTCAAATTCATTCTCTCGTCTGTGCGCTTCTAGCATTGTTGCAATTTCTAATGGATCAGGACGCAACATAATAAAAAGGACTAGACCCGCTAAGATATATGCTGTTGCTGATAAAATAAATGGACCCGTAAGCGCCGGCACACCAAGAGAAACAGCAAATTTACCCATAAAATCTACTAAATTTGGCCCTGCCACAGCCCCGAATGTTGTCATCATCATTGTTGTACTGATTGCCGTTGCTCGTTGTTTATTATTGGCTAAATCTGTCCCTGCATAGCGGGCTTGTAAATTTGTTGCAGTTCCTGCGCCATAGATTACTAGAGACGCAAATAATAAAATGACACTATTTATCATGGCAGCAATCACTACACCAATTGCACCGAGTCCCCCGACAATAAAACCTGTCGATAAACCTGTACGACGCCCATAACGTTGCGATAGTTTTCCTACAATTAAAGCTGCACCCGCCGACCCTAAAGTTAATAAAGCGGAAGGTACCCCTGCATAAGCATCCGTTCCTAGCATTTGTTGAGCTAAAAGAGCCCCTACCGTAATACCTGCTGCAAGCCCTGCCCCACCAAAAACTTGAGAAAGACTAACAACGATTAGCACTCGCTTATATAGCCTCTTTAGCTTTTCAGGCGAATCTATATAAGTCTCTACAGATTCATGTGTATTTCCAACCATCTTTTAACACCTTCTTTCTACTTATCTTAATGTTTAACCAGTTTATCATCCCATTATTAGATAATCACTTTTTATTTATCATATAAAAAGTAGATTTACACCAATATTTATGGCGTAAATCTACTTTTTCATGCCCTAGTACTGAAGTGAGATGGATTTTTAGCTTAATTTGCTTTTCTTCCTACAGCTATAATATATGCGGGATCACGAATACCTATCTCTTTAGTAACCCAAAAGGATTGTCCTATTTTAATTTCAGGTATCTCTTTATTTCCAGGTCGTGTATATGAGTCTACTGAAAAACCGCCTGTATTGAATTGAACTAATGGCTGAATATCTGTTTTACCGTGTGGCACAGTTTTGCCTGTCATATTTTGTGCCTTAATGCTAATACTAGAATTCTGGACTTTAAACGCACTCAGGTGGAAAGCATCATCAAGATAACCAGTCGTAAAGTCATTACCAGCAAAACTTTCAAATGGTTCTCCTACTACAACGCGCTTATCTGTTATATGGAGCAAATTCACATCATTTCTCCATTTGTACTCGATATCTGTATTATCTAAAAATAAACGAAGTGGTAAAAACATCGCTCCATTTTTTAACACAGGAACCGTATCCATCGTTATTTCCTTTTGATTAACATAGGCTGCTTTGGCGTTCATTGTTAACTTAAAGGTCTGGTTTAAAAGTTTAACAGTAGCGGTTTTTGTTTGATGGTTATAAGAAACCTCACCACCCATTAAATCCTGTATTGAACGCAGAGGTACTAACAGGCGTCCTTGCTGATCAAGAAATGGCTCACTTGGTCGTGTATATAGAATGTAATATTTATCCATTTTTAAATAAATCGGTGTTTCTTTAGCTGGCAAAGATGAAGCATCAGCCTTAAAACCTAATGGAGCAACTATTAACAAAATCAATGCTATTAAAGATGATAGTATTAATTTAAATTTAGTATGCACTTCACACCTCTTCTATTTATAAAATGACGTATAACCTGAAGCTCTCTTTATTTAAGTAATTATTGTACCATGACATGGTTCATTTTTCCATTCACTATACTCTGGATAATTGGACTAAGGAAATAGTGATCCGAATCATATTTTGATACCCGGACCCATTATCCCATTTTTGATTTAATGATCGAGTATAAATAAATCCTTTTTATTTAATGCGCATGCATGACAACATTCTTCTTCTTCGAATATAGTAAAAAAGTGATGGTTAAGCTCAAGCTAATTATACCAAAAACCAGTCCCAATCCACTTAAACCAACTAAATCTAGCATCATGCCTGTTGACAATAAGACGATTTGGAAGATGACAGAGTCAATCATATTTCGGAATGAGAAAAATCGGCCATGAAAATCTTTTGGCACTTGTTTTTGAAAAATCACCATTGTCGTTGGGAAAAAACAGCCTACTGAAAAACCGAAAACGCCAAAAGCCACTAACGCAAAAAATTTAATATCCGATAATAGTAGCATGAGCTCCATCGAACCGATGATAAATGCTAAAGTAAAGAGGAGTGTCCCAATTTTCACCCGTTCCGTAATCAATTTCAAACCAGCTGCACCAAGCATGAAACCAATGCCCTCAACTGTATACAATAATCCTGATATTGTCGTTGAATGATGAATCTCAGAAATTTTCATAATAACTAAATTAAAAGAACCTAAAAATAATGTTGGAATTAACATTAAGACAAGTGTCATTAAAACAACTGGGTGCTCTTTCACCATCGGTAACACTTCTTTAAAGTCGCCCTTTGCCTTAGATGTTAACGAGTGATTAGCCTTTTCATCTAATTGTAGGAAGCTCGTAATAACAAACATCATGATATAGACAATAAATGAAATGATGTACAACCATTTCAGCTCAAAGAAACTAAGCATGAATCCTGCTGCTGCCGTACCAATAATCCTTGAAATCGTTCGGGCATTCATTTGCCAAGCATTTAGAGTGATTAAATCATGATCCTTAACAATCATTGGAATAATAGATTGTAGAGCAGGCATATAAAAGGCGGCCGCTATTTGCAACGTTATTAAAAAAAGAATCATCCAAACAACCGAATTTGTATAAAGTGCCATAAACATAAATAAAACACTTATAATTCGCCCTACACTAGCCCACTGTATAACTGTTTTTTTCTGCGAGTTGTCAATAATACGTCCTGCTAACGGACCAACTATTAAACCCGCCAATATACCGCAAGAAATAATTAATGATTTGTGAAAGTCAGAGGGAACGACCTCTTGCATAAAAGCTAAATTCCCTATAATCCCAGCCCATAAGCCAAGACCTACGACAAATTCACCCAATAAAATAATCCATACGTTCCGATTATGCCACATGCTGTATCTCCTTGTTGTTTCAATTACTAATCATTACATAGTAACAAAATTACAAATTTTCGTACATAGTCGTTTTTCAAAAGTAAGAACCATGCAAAAAACATCGTTTGATTCCAGTATCAAACGATGTTCAGCTTTGTTTGAATAAAGCTGGTGGTAATATTAATCGAAAGACCTGCCTAACAATATTCTATAATCATTTTATATTAATTTTCTAATTAGGCGCCGCCAGCCTATCCAGAAAATAATAATCAACATACCCGCTCCAACAGACTCGGTCAGTTTCCACAAAAGTATAAGAATCAGCAAAATAATTAACGGAAGAATCGTTAGCTTCAAATCATCTAATTCTTTCATTCGCGCACTCTTCTTTCTTATGTGACATAATTAGCATTCATACTACTTTCGCAAGCACAACTGATATTTACTTTCAAATTTATATTTTTGTAAAATTGTAAAATAAAATATCTCCCCCATCCTACATACTAAATAACGATGGATACTGCTTATCTTCATCATATTCTGAAGGCAGCATAATGGAAACCTCATATGTTGCTATTTTCATTTGATGATATTAGATCACAATTATTAGTGCCTCTCATTCTTTTGGTAACAACTTCATCACAATGGATGTGACGTTTCAATAAAAATCGATTGCGTAAGTCTTATAAAAAATATTCACTTCCAGCAAAGAATTACGAGCTATTTAACCTTTCGCAACTTTCAGCTGATACTGCTCCACTATTCGACTAAAGAACGAGGCTAGAACTTGCTGAAATAGCATGCCAAACACTACTGGCATGACCGTTTTTGTAGGAAAGTATGTAGTCGCTATTACTACACCTACAGCAATATTGCGCATCCCTCCTGTAAAAACGAACATTGTAATAATACTTATATCCTTCCAAAGAATATGACCGAGTACTAAACATAGCGCATACCCTGATACAGCTAGAACAAATACGACAAAAATAACACCTACAAGTTCCCAACTAATATGTTTAATATACGGGGCGATCGCGCTACTATTAATCATCACAATACTAAACAAGCTTAGTTTTGAAAAAGGGGCTAATTTCTTTCCTAGTGTCATCACAATATTACCTTTAGTCAACTCGTTTAACGATACACCTACAAGTGAAGGTACAACAATCATCCAAAGTAAATCTAGCATTAGACTTGCAGTATCAATTTCAATTGTTTGCCCCACAACAATATGTAGTAAAGCAGGAATAACCACGGGTGATATAAGTGTGTCGATTAAAATAATCGCAAGACACAATGGAAGATGTCTCCTACAAATACTTACCCAAATAAAACTCGTTACTCCAGTTGGCACAGCGACTGCTAAAACAAAGCCAATCGTTAGTAAATGATCGTGAAAGATAACGGTTGAAACAAAATAAGCCCACATTGGCATCATCAGATGTAAAAATACAAGGGCTATTACTATAACCTTTGAATATTTCCGAAGATTTTTTATCCCTTCAAAACTCATATTTAAACTACCTGCAAACGTCATAAAAGCAAAAAGCCACGGTATTAAAAATAGAAGCTGATGCCCTATATTCCCTAACAATACTCCAATCACTAAACTTAGGGGTGTTAAAATAGGCATCCATTTTTGGAGATATTTATTGAAACTATTCAACATCTCTGTTTATTCCTTCTTTCCTAAAAGAATCCCCTATAGGATTTCTCTATCTTCCTTTCTACTAAAATCAATTATGCCGACGCATAATTGCGTTTGGACAACCTTTGAAAGACGTTAAACTAGAAAAATTTGCAGTTTTTATCCATATCCTTCAAACTATTAACAGTACTAGAAAGAAAGGATGACAGAGACAAATGAAAAAATTAGTGTACGCTTTATTGCTTCCCATACTAGTTTTGGCAAGTGGATACACTGTGCAAGCTGCTGGTTTTAAAGATGTGCCAGAAGATCACTATGCGTATGAAGCCATCATGTGGGCAGAGGAATATGATATCGTTAATGGCTATGTAGATGGTACATTTAAGCCCAATGCAACAATTACGGAGCAACAATTCGCAAAACTGCTTGCTAATTTTTACGAGCTCGAATCACCTTATGATGAGCTAAAAAAACAAACCCCTCCAGCAAACTGGTCTGATGAATTTTACAATCGTCTTGCAAGCTATGGTGTTCCATTAAACGGCTATTTCGATAACACTATTCGAGCAGCTAATGTGAAGCGCGGGGTTGTTGCACAGGCTATTACACATTTAGCTAATGGTAAAAGTGGATTAGATCAATCCATACAGTTTCTACTCGATTATTACATTTCCACTGGTCAAAACTTACAGTATGAAAACCGTAATTTACAGAAATTTTTTGGCGTGTCAAACAATATGACGCGAGCTCAAGTCGTTACAATGCTCTACCGTATGGATGAAAGAAATTTTTATGAAATTTCAGAGTACGCACAAAAAATTCACGAAAACACGAGTAATGCTTCATTAAATACACGAGCGAAGAATGGCCAAAATCAGCTAGATAAAACAATGCAGCTGACAACACCTTCTACTAGTGCTTGGAATGGCACCTATTCGTATTACTATAAATGGGGTACAGGCTCAACTGATTTTAATCGCCGTGATGCCTATATTTCAAACGCAACAAGCAAAAGCTTTACTATTTTCATTACTGCCAATGATGGGACAGCTGCAGGGAGTGTAGACGGGACAGCGACGATTTCGTCTAACACAAAGGCCGTGATGAATAAATCCTCAAACGGCAATCGTTGTGTATTAGAATTTGAACGCCTTAATAATGCACTTAAAATTACCGAGGTAGATTGTCGTAAAGAGCATGATGAAGGAACGAATTTTTCTGGGACTTTAAAGAAACAATAAATTGCCCATAGGTCCAACCGGAAACTTCAAACTTAAATAGGTACACCCTTAGGAATCTTTATAAATCACAATAATACTCTTCAATAGTGAAAAGAACTAAAAAGTGCGAAATGGATTAAAAAATTCATTCGCACTTTTTCGAACTTACGTCTTTGATTCTTTTCTTCCTTCCGGATTAACGAATGTTAGCTTTATGGAAGCCATCAAATACACTGTATGCCGCAGCTATCATAAAGATGGAAATTCCACCACCAACTATCCACGTTTTAAATTGAGTAGCAGTAGTTGCAAATAAATCCGACATATACATAATAAAATCTTGGCTTAGTAAATTAGGATTAAATAGGATTACAATAAATACAATAGTGCCAATTAACTGTAGGGCAGTATTGCATATTGCCATTCCTTTCGTCCATTGCTGCTTTATTAATTTATAAAGGGATAATGCTATTTCTAAGGCTATTACAATAACAACTATAGGCCAATATCGAAGCAACACTTCTTGATTGAAAGTTGGAGTCACAAATACAAGTCCATCTCCCCCTCCTTCATATACACCTACAAGATGATTCGCATAAAAGTAAAACGTTGCCCAAATCGCAGTCCACATTAAACTTAAAAATACTTCGTACTTTGAAATTGCCTTTTTCTTAGGAATATCAGGTTTATTTTTAAATCATCAGGCGTCCATTCTTTAAAGCGTGCTGTTAACGGCTGCCCACCTCTTCCTTTATCTGTTCTTTCTAATACAGCAAACATAAGTGTTAGCCAAAAGAATACTTGTATCCCTACTTCAATGATTCTCTGAATTCCTTCAGTCATAAGGTTCAAACCAATATTTAAAACCGCTTGTTCCCCACTATATCCAATAAAATATTCGGTAGTCATCGCGATGAACGAAATGACAGCAGCAATCGGTAAAATCATTTTAAGTAAAGTCACATATACATCAAAATAGCGTGGACCAATTAAGTACATTGGCCAATCTCGATAATTGCTTGCCAATGCCACTGGACTCCCTAATTTTTCAAGAACCACTTTTACATCTTCTGCACTATAATTATCAGGCAGCATATCCTCTATGTTTGACCGTAACTCTAGTATAATATCCTCACGGTTTTTTTCAGGAAGCCTTTGAGCAACTTCCCGAATATAAATCTCAATTAAATTCATCGTCTTCCTCCCCTTTCAATAAGTTATATAGCTCTTTCGAATTCTCTATCCAATCTTTTTTTAACTGCAGAAATATTTCTAGTCCATATTCACTTAAAACATAATACTTGCGGGGTCTACTCTCAGATGTATCCCAACTACTCGACACCAACTCCTGTTTCTCTAATCTACGAAGTAATGGATATAAGGTACTTTGATCTATAGAAACACCTAACCCTTCCAATAATGATACAAGTGAATATCCATACTGGGGCGTTCGTAATTGACTTAAAACCGCCAATGTCAACGTTCCTCTCCTAAGCTCTGTAGTTAACGAATTCAATAAATTACTCATTCACCCACCTCATTTTTTTTACTATATGTCATACAGTATTTACTCTATACTATGCGTCGCACACTATTGTTGTGACGAAATCAAATGAAATTCTGAATTATTTTTAAAAAAGAAAATTAATTATCTACACAAAAAGTTGAAATAAAAAGAAACCACAAATTTAATATGTCAAACATGCGGTTTCTTCTTTATAAAGTAATATTTAGGTTTTGCTTTTTCAAATGGTGCTGCTTATTTCAGGGGCAAGTACCTTTTTATCATTAGCCCGTGTATAACAATGCTCTTAAAACTTCTTATACATCTTCATGGCAATCTCAATAAAATCAGCGAGATACGGAGATATATGTTTATTCTTATGCCAAGCGATATCCGTAAAAATATCTGCTAAATTCGTTGATGTAGTCAGTTCTTGTAAACGTTGGTTTTTCAGCTCCTTCTCCACCACCATTTTGGGTAAAAATGTAATACCTAAGCCTGCCATCACACATTGCTTAATGGCTTCAATACTCGCAAATTCAATCATTTGTATTGGTAGTGCACCTTCTTTCTGAAGCTGTACTTCCAATTGATTACGGTAGGAGCAACCGCTTTCCGTCAAAAGCATCGTTTCATTTGAAAGTTGCTGTAAAGAAAATACAGCTCTCTCCTCGTTGCTATCAGTAGGTGCACTGACAAAAACTAATTGCTCTTGAATAAGTCGCTCACGATGTAACATAGGTGTTTCCTTATAGGCATCTGTAATAAATGCTATATCAAGATTGCCTGACTGTAATAAATCTTTAGCTATTTCTGTTGTATGTACAGGTTTAAAAATGATTTTGACTTGTGGATGGGATTTTTGAAATTGTTGTAAAACACTTGGCAGACGGTACACACATTGACTTTCCTGTGCACCTATTTTTAACACCGCTTGTGTTTGTTCATCTAATACGGCTTTTTTCATCTCCACATTTAGATCTAGCATTTTTTGGGCATACTGTTGTAATTGCTGCCCCCCTTCCGTTAGGCTAATGCGTTTTCCAAGCCGCTCAAAAAGGACTACGCCAAGCTCTTCTTCAAGCGATTTAATTTGTGCTGTAATACTCGACTGAGCATAATCTAGTAGCTGTGCTGTCTGCGTAAAACTTAACGTTTCTGAAGCTGTTAAAAACGTTTGCAACTGTTTAATATCCATCTTTTTCACTCCTAAATCGTTTTTTTCGATACATTCCATCGAAACATTCAGCTTTATCGATAATAATGATAAGTTTACACTAGTTATAACCTGAGGGACAGAGGAGGATTTACATGAACATTACCGCATTTATTGGTAGCTCTAGAGCCGATAGTAATAGTGAACAATTGGCTGATTATGTATTAGAAGGCTTAAATCATAAAAAAATAGATCTAAAAAATTTAACAATTGAACCCATTCATGATTTGCGTCATGATGACAATGGCTTTCAGTTTGTAGATGATGATTATGATCAAATTATCGATGCATTTTTAACAAGTGATATCGTTGTTTTTGCTACACCGATCTATTGGTACAGCATGTCAGGAATAATGAAGAACATGGTAGATCGACTAAGTCAAGCTATTCGAGACGAGCGTTTTCCACAGCTAAAAGAAAAACTACAAACTACCGAGGCCATTGTTCTTGCTGTCGGTGGTGACGCCCCATTTATTAAGGGTCTACCAATGATTCAGCAATTCCAGTATATCTTTGATTTCTTAAAGATGCCGTTCTCGTCGTACATTATTGGAGAAGCAAACAAACCTGGTGAGATACGTCACGATGAACAAGCACTGACGCAGGCATCTATTTTAAATAAGAAGTTAAAAGCACGTATCTATCCCATATAAAAAAACGACCTGAAAGCGGCAATGCTTTTAGGTCGTTTCATTATGTTGAAACAAAATGGTCGAAGAAATTTTGCTGAGACTTGTGACGCTTTAAATAGGGGAGTTTCCGTTCCAGGCTACCCGTCATAATCAATCAGATCCACTAATATTGTGTCGGTGATTGTACTTCTGTTGTCGCTGAAGCTACGTTACCACTTTGCTTTCACACAAAAAACATTTGCTGGCACTACGCCCCAGGAAAGCGCCAAGCCGGAACGGAAATCACCCCCTCGTTTTGCAGAAGGTTCATACCTTTATTTAATTGGACACATTAATTTCATCACATAATAGTTTTTCATTGTTAGACTTCAGCTTCCACCGGTATATGTTGAAATGTTGTAACATCAAATAACCCTGTATCTGTTAGCTTTAATGCAGGAATAACAGGTAATGCGACAAATGAAAACGTCAATAAAAAATGGAAATTTAATGTTGGATTGAGCTCGTGTAAGGCGTGATGCAGACTTGCTAATTGCTTCTTAGCCTCATCAGCTGGCGCGTCAGTCATTAATCCTCCAATTGTTAATGGCATTTCCGCTAAAATTTCACCATCAGCTACGATGACAAAACCACCTTGAATTTCTTGAATGCGTGACAACGCAAGTAACATATCTTCATCATTCGCACCTACTACTAATGCATTATGCGAATCATGAGCTACAGTAGTGGCCACTGCACCTTTTCGTAAACCAAAGCCCTTCACAATACCAAGACCGGTCGTATGCAAATTGTGATGACGCTCAATAACAGCTAGCTTTAGTAAATCCTGTTCAACTGATGGTACAAATACACCATCCTTCACAGGCACATCTATTACTAAATGGTTCGTAATAAGTTGATTTGGTATAATGTCCATTACATTCGCCTTCGTACCTTTTTGGAACGGAATGTTGAGCATGTCCTTCGTTACTTGCGGTAAATGTACAGAGTGATGGATATGTGCAGGCACATTAGATTCAGTACGATTCGTTAACATCGCACCGTTTTCCGCAACCTTTTCACCATTTTTCCAAACTGCTTTTGCACGCATATTGTCTATGTTTTCGATTAGTACAAAATCAGCCTTATAGCCGGGTGCTAAAACGCCTCGATCATATAAACGATAACACTCAGCTGTATTTACAGTTGCAAGCTGAATGGCCTGTAGTGGCTCCATCCCTTCCTCAATGGCCATAGCCACATCAAAGTTAATGCTCCCCTCATCCATAAGCTCGTCAACGTATTTATCATCGGTACAAAAGCCAAAACGGCGAGCGTTTGTCGCATTGACAGCAGGCAATAAATCACGTAAATTTTTTGCGGCTGAGCCTTCCCGAATTAGTACATACATCCCTTGCTCTACTCGATCAGTAGCCTCCTGTGCCGTTACACATTCATGATCTGTATGGATACCAGCAGCACGATAGCCCGTAATTTGATGACTATTTAAGCCCGCACAATGCCCGTCTACAACTAAATTAGCCTGTTGTGAAAGGATAATCTTTTCAAGCATGCCCGCTTCTCCATTTAAAACAGCAGGAAAATCCATGACCTCCGCTAAGCCTCGTACATCTTCGTGCTTTAAAAACGGCTCTAAATCAGCAGCTGTCAACGTTGCTCCTGCATTTTCAAAATGAGTGCCCGGAACACTAGATGGTAGCATAACAAAGATATCCATATCTGCTTTTTTCGCATCGTCTAGCATAAACTGGATGCCCTCTGCGCCTGCAACATTTGCAATTTCATGAGGATCTGTAATAACTGTTGTGATGCCATGTGGAATCAGTATACGGCTAAATTCTGCAGGTGTTAGCATCGATGACTCAATATGTATATGTCCATCAATGAGACCTGGTATAACATATTTCCCTGCCGCATCCTCCTCTTTTTTAGCTTTAAATCTATTCATTGTATCAAGCGCCACAATTTGCCCATTGTTAACGACTATATCTGCTTTTTTCCACGTCAGTGTAAATACATCGGCAATTTGTGCATTACGTAAAATAAAATCCGCCTCAATTTTTCCTTGCGATGTTAAAATATTTTGTGCAAGCTGCTGTAGTTTGTTTATCATTCTTTGCACCCCTTTTTTCTTTAAGAATTATCATGCATGAACACTCGACTATTTTCAAGTAACGATATTTTTTAGAAAAAAATATTTTCGCTTTATACCCCATAACAATTCAAAAAAACGACCACATCTTAATGGTCGTTTGTAAATTCAAGCTCTTTAGGTGGATCGCCTTTTTTATTCATCAAGCGCATACGGATCGGCTCGATTTTTAGTGTAATCATTTCATCTTGATTACCAACGAAAATGCTTGTGAAAAACTCGGCTAACTTATTTTTTATTCCTTCCTCTAGAATTTCTGTTAGCTTTCCTTCAATTTCAACATACGTGTCACCAAAGCCTCCATTTTCGTATCCATATAAAATATGTGTATACGGGTTTTTGCGAAGCTCCTCCATTTTTTCAGAATGTTTATTCGTTACTGTGTATAATACAAAATCTTCATGTTGGAATGTCATATAGCGTGAGTACGGTTTGTCATTCTCGACGGTTGCCATCGTTCCTATTTTTTCACGATTTAAAACTTCAAGTATTTCATCTCGCACAGAGGTCATATCATCTCATCCTTTCTTATCCTTACTATTTTGTCCTTATTTAGCTTACCTAATCATATTTTTCGAAAAATCCGAATTGACAATCTTCTGTTCATTTTAAAATCTATTGCTATAATAATTTGTTAGACAACATGAATTTTTAGAATGAGGGTTATAATGATGAAGCAAGCATTTTTCACACGGTGTCTGTTCTTCTTAACGGGTATTTTGCTTTTATCCTTAGGTATAACATTGACAATAAAAGGTCAGATTTTTGGTGTTGGTTCGTGGGATGTGTTACATATTGGACTAGTAAAAACATTGGGATTAACTATTGGTACTTGGTCCATTCTCATCGGACTAGCCATAATAGCAGTTGATATAGTAGTAACAAAGAAGTTTCCACTGCCGGGTACGTTTATAGATATGTTTTTAGCAGGAATTTTTATTGATATGTTTAATTATTTGCTTCCTGATATAGATGGTGTTTGGATGCAGCTACTTTCATATGTATGTGGCTTACTATTACTTGGCTGGGGTTGCGGTATGTATATGGTGGCCAATTTAGGGATTGGTCCTCGTGATTCATTAATGCTTCTAATGGTCCATAAGCTTGGCTGGAGTGTTACACGCGCTCGAACAACTATGGAAGTAACTGTCGCTTTAATCGGCTTTTTACTAGGTGGTCCTATCGGCGTTGGTACTGTGCTAATGGCTTTCGGACTCGGACCGATTGTACAATTCGCTTTAACGTTTAATGAAAAATTATTTCTGAGATGGACTGGCGTGAAAAGCGCTGTGGTATAGGTTTACAAGACAATGCAAAAGTGCATTGTCTTTTTTTATTCGATTGCAATATACAGTCCGACTATATATAATCAAACTATATAGTTGAACTGTATATGGGGTGAACTTGTGAAAAAACATAAATTACTACCTTTATCTGAAACCATGCATTATATTCTACTCGCCTTGCGTGAGCCATTACATGGCTATGCAATGATGCAAAAAATAGAGGAAATGAGCGCTGGTAGTGTAAGGATTGCAGCCGGCACTATGTATGGCGCAATTGAAAATTTGTTGAAATACCATTGGATTTCGCCTGTAGAGACAGGGGATTCGAGGCGTAAGGTTTATCAAACAACAGCTGAGGGACTAACTATATTAGCGGCCGAGCAAGAAAGATTGCAGCGAATTTTATCTTTATATGAGGGAGTAGATGAGCATGATAAAGTTTAAAATCTTTTTTGATATCGAAAAAGAAGAGCAATGGTTAAATCATATGTTGTCCAAAGGATGGGTTTGTACAAATGTGATTTCTGGCGGTTTTTATACATTTAAAAAGACAGTTGATCTTGAACAAGTTATCCGTATTGATTATCAGCAAGATCTTAAGAAAGAAGAACGAACTAATTATAAACAATTGTATGAGGATTTTGGATGGCAAACATTAAAAGAAAAGTCGTATGATGGTTGTTATTATTGGTTAAAAAGAAAAGATGGCAATGATGAATTATTTTCTGATAATGATTCGCAAATTGCTAAATATAAACGATTAATGAAGCATTCCAATAATTGGGCAATAATCTTTTTTATATGGCTAATGATGTTTTATTCCAATGATAACTTTTACCCTTTCAATATAAAAGATGCTTATTTTACGCCAGGTTTATGGGATAAAGAAGGTTTTTCTTTTCTTTTTTCCTTTTTATTTGAAACACCCCTTGCCATCATGCGGTTTATCCTACCATGGCTATTTTTAGCAACTTTCGGTATGTGTGTAGTGACATATTTCCGTTATCGCAAATCTATACAGCAGTTTATACAATAAACAGCAAGGAGCCACTTACCGTGCGTGTAAGATGGCTCCTTTTTTGTTTCTATTTTTCTGAATCAGATGGATTTTTTCCAGTACCCCCGATTACTTCAGGGGTCCCATCTACTATGTCCTCCTGTACATTTTCAGCGGCAGGAGGTGTAATCGTCACTAATGTATAGTCATCTTCCTGTAATATTTCAAAGGAAAACTTTTCGCGAATATCTCCTACATAAAGTGATGTTCCGATCGCTACATCAGTCACATCCACCTCTATTGTTTCAGGAATTTCTGACGGATTTACTTTTATGCGGACTTCACGATTAGGCTGTAATAGGAATCCACCATCGGCAACTCCAATAGCATAACCCGTAACCGTTACTGGAATATCAACCTCTAGTTCCTCGGACATATTGATGGACTTAAAATCCACATGCTTAACATTGCCCTTTAACGCACAGCGTTGTACTTCTGTTAATACTGCGTTGACCTGTTGACCGTCTACATCCAATTGAAAGACATTTTTATTGCCGAATTGAGCTAACATTTTTGCAAATTGTCTGGCATCCAGTGATACAGCTGTAGATTCCATTTGATAGCCATAAACAACGCCTGGAATAGCACCGTTCTGTCTAAGCTGATTTAATGATGACTGACGCCCTTTACCGCGTTTTTGGACAGTTAAAACAGTATTCATCGTCTTTTCCCCTTTCATGGAAACTAGTCTCATAAAAGGTTTTGCCCGTTCTAATGATTTTTATACCTTTAGAATCTACTGTTCAATAAATATTCTGTGGATTGGTAAACACCTACTCCATTCAAAAACAGGATTGCCCTCTTATCAATTATGCCTCTGCATAATTGTGTCTGGAATCAGCTTTGTGCTTATGCCTGCAGATGTTTTTTGTGCGAAAGCGGAGCGACAGCAACAAATGTTTTGTCTGTGCGAAAGCGGAGCGACAGCAACAACTGTTTTGTCTGTGCGAAAGCGGAGCGACAGCAACAACATGATGCAGGTCAGTTAGCCGTTATCGCATGGATGCGATGATTTTATACTACCACCCTAGCTTATGTTATATGGTTTTGCATTTTTATCTATTTATACCAATTCCTCACAAATCATATTAATATCCTCTGAAAAATTCTTTATTTGAAATGCTTCGGAGAAGGACATTTTCTCAGATGATGCTACTACTTGCTGTAGCTTTTGTTCATACGTAAAAATAAATTGATTAATTGTTGGACATTCAAGTTCTAAGGCACTAGCTACCCCTTGAATAATTTTAAGACGATAGTAATCCTCTTTTGGCATTCTTGGGATATCCCATATACCTTCATGATTCATAAATATCTTTTTTATAGGCACAGCTGAAAAATCAAAGTATCTTCCCTCTTGATCTGGTTTAGAAAATGGATCAATCAATAACGATGCATAACGAATATACAGCAGATACTCCTGATGAATAGACTCCAGTTTTTCAAAGTTTTCTATATCTTGTCGTGCTATACTTGACGGTTGTAATGAGTAATTATCATCTACCATAAATTTCAAAAGGTTTAGATGCGGAATATTGACTAGTGTTAATATTTTCATCATTTCTTTCCAATGATTCAGTAAATGGCGAATCATTGTGTACGTAATAGGTCCCTCAGGATAAAGCTTATAAACATACTTTATAGTCTCTTGCTCTTCAAATATTGTCTTTAATGAAAAATCATTCATAAACAGTGCTGGATGTACGTATAAAGAAATGTTTCTTGTTTCGGCTTCTAATGGTGATGCTAAAACTTTCACATGTATTCCTAGCTGATAAAATAACTCGCTTAGTTTAGCCATATGCTCCGTTTTTGATTGATTCGATCCAATATAAATCGTTTTCTTTATCCCAGTTGTTAACACTTCATTCGATGGTAAACCTTTTAACCACCTAGTATCACCATAATATGTAGAAAAACTAATCACCTCTGCACAGGAGGATATTTGTTTTAAATAATTAGAAATTAATTGATTCGAGCCAAATGTAGGAGAAATCAATATAACACACTTGGCTTGATTCAAAACTTGGATATCAATTTGTGATAATACCGCTATATAGGCATCTGTAGTCACACTGAGAACAACTGTATCCCAATCTCCTGATATTGTATAATAACCTTTAAAAAGACAATCGATAACACATTCTCCAGCTACAGACTGATGCTGTCTATTTTGTATATGTGCTTTAAGTGTAAGTTGTTGTTTAATTGTTTTTTCAAAGAAAATATTTGAACGTGAAGATTCTCGACCAGCAATCCCCACTTTGCTATTGAAATGATTTCTAAAATTCACAGCTAATTGAACAGATGTTGGCCCTGTTCCTAATAATAAAACCCTTTTGAAAAATGTCATATCATTCTCCTTATAACTTAGTATTTATGCTTTTTGATATAAAGCGATATCAAATACACCATGAGGGACTGCAATATTCTCGACTATACGCCATTTTGTTGCATCTACTGTTTGCATTGGGTAATTAAAAAGAGACTTTAAAGCATTCCCATAACGCATCGCAATCATCACGTCCTTATTTGTTAAATCATGTAATTGTTCTAATATGTCATATTTACAGTTGACTGTTGAGCTAAAAATAATATGACTAATCAGTTGAATAGATTGGAGTTCATTCACTGATTTATTTTCAATCTGAATTGTATGATTTCCAAGTTTAGCAGCTACTTGCCTCCCCAACAGAATAGCTTCATCGTCAATATCAATACCTAAAACCTCTGCTCCTGTACGTTTAGCAATCGATAATAATGTTATTGGAAAAGGGCCTGATCCTACTAATAACACCTTCGATTTATTGGTAATATGAAAACCACTCAGTTCCTTTTCAATGCAGCTCTCTATATTGCGAAAATAATCCGTCATCTCTTCATTTTCATGAAGGTATTTCAAAGCCCAATACTTTTCCATCATTTTCACACAATCAGAAGACATTTTTCTTAACTTCTCGATTAATAGTGAGATTTCAAATGTTTGTTCTAAATTATCCCACTGATTTTCATTCTCACTGTTAGTTATAAAGGAAGAATAATCATCAATCGCTTCTTCTAGCTCTAAATAATAACCTACCATTTGATCTTGATTATGTTTGTCAATTAAAAATTCAAGCTTACCAACAAAGTAATGTAATTTCCTTAAAAAAGTTACTGACCCTTTCACTTTTGTCACTCCCAATGCTTGTAGATTAAAGTTCAATAATTCAACTATTTCTCCTTGGCAACCACGCATTTTCCTTTTTTATATAAGATAAATAAACCGATAGATTTTGTTCTTAGGTTTCTAACTAGCCTGTTCACTGTTGTATGACTTATCTAGGTATCTATATAGATTATATGGGGGTACCTCTCTTGTATAATACGTAATACTAAAAAATTTCATGCTAATAGTGACAAATTCATTCACTGAAAAAAACAACAAAAAAAGTCGAGAGACACCATGCCTTCAACTTATCTGACTACTATTATATTCTACCTGCAACATCCAATGGCACCACTAGCATTTTAGCAAACTCTCCAATGGTAATAAATTTGTATTGTCGTTTAGGGTCAATATGACGCAATGCTTCCCCCTGAAGATAGTAGCTATCCTGATAAAGTAAAATCACATATTCCTCTGGACAAAATTAATAGCCTCTAATGTTCGACCAAGCATTTAAATTTTCTGCTGCGTGTGATTTTTCCATTTGGATTAAATGTAGATGACGAAGTACCAACATAACCACCGTCATACCAAGATTTTTTGGCATCAATGTCTTTGATTTGTTAGCTGAATGTATGAACTACTACTCGATGTAACTCTCAAAAGTATAGTGTTTTTCAAGAATTGTTCTATCGAAAAAAAACTACACCCCAACTGTTCATGCTTACGAACAGTTGAAGCGTAGTTCAAACATTACTTGTCAAATTGTTACTTTATTATCTAGCAATACGTGTAAATCATGAAGCTTTTTAATTTCAAAATGTGGTTGAATATCGCTTGTATTTTCAATATCACGTATATTAAACCAGCATGTATCAATTCCGGCTTGTAGTCCGCCTTTAACATCGGATGTTAAGGAATCACCAATAATCAAGGTTTTATCCTTATTTATATGTTCGATACGATCAAAAACATAATCGAAAAAAGCTGGCATTGGTTTTTGATAGCCTGTCTGCTCCGAGATAAAAATGTCTTTAAAAAATTGTGCTAAATTTGCATCCTCTAGTCGTTTATTTTGAGTCATTGTTTTACCATTTGAAACGACATATAAATTATAGTTATCGGCAAGCTGTTCGATTACTTCGTAAGCACCATCTACAAAATGATGTGCCTCCTTCAAATATTTTTGAAAGACCGCTTCAACGTACTCCCCATCTACATCTAAGCCGAATTCTTTTAACGCAATCGAAAATCGAGTGTTATGTAATGTATTTTTAGACACCTCACCACGTTCAAAAGCACGCCACATAGATTCATTAATCTCTTTATAACGCGCAATCATCGTCGGAGTTGCTGCAATATTTTCCTGTTTAAATAAACGGTCAAGTGCTGCATTTTCAGCCAAGTCAAAATCTAATAATGTGTCATCCACGTCAAACAATAGTGTTTCATACTTAGTCATGTCTTTTCCTACTTTCTTTGGTGCTGTATTACCATATCATTCCTCCTATCATAACGTTTTTTTAGAAAAATAACAGTAAATTTACCCGCCTGCACTTTTTTCAGAATTTTAGTAATAATCGCATAAAGGAAACTTTGAAAAATATTTCCTTCATCGAGTAATAAAAATGATCATCTTACCTAAAAATAGCCCTTTCGATAATTTCATATTTGAAAATAACAGCGAATATGAGACAATAGAGTGCTAGAAAGGAAGATGTACGAATTATGACGACTCTACAAAAAATTACGCATACCTTTGATCCATGGGAAGCGTATTTAGATGTTGAAGAACATGGGCATATGACCCTATCTAATATTGAATTTACAACAACAACTCTTTGTAATATGCGCTGTGCACACTGCGCAGTTGGTTATACATTACAAACTAAAGATCCAGATGCACTGCCAATTGAGCTAATTATAAAGCGTCTTGATGATATTCCACACCTTAAAACAATCTCAATTACTGGTGGAGAACCGATGATGTCTAAGAAATCCGTTCAAAACTATGTATTGCCTTTATTGAAATATGCGCATGAACGAGGCGTGCGAACACAAATCAACTCCAACCTAACATTGGAGCCTGAACGTTATTTACTGATTGCACCGTATTTAGATGTACTACATATCTCACATAACTGGGGTACGATCGATGAATTCGTCGAAACAGGCTTTGCGATGATGGAGCGAAAACCGACATATGAACAGCGTGCGGCTTTGTTCCAACGCATGATTGATAACTCAAAGATGCTTGCAGAACACGGTGTAATGGTTTCAGCAGAAACAATGTTAAACAAAAAAACTTTACCGTACTTAGAACATATCCATAACCAAATCATCAATGAAATGAAGTGTGCACGCCATGAAGTGCATCCGATGTACCCTTCAGATTTCGCAAGTGCCATGACGTCTCTATCTCTTAAAGAAACTCGTGATGCGATTCATCATCTACTTGATGTTCGAGATAAAAATACTTGGATGCTTTTTGGTACGCTACCTTTCTATCCATGTAGCATGAATGAAGAAGATCAAAAACTCCTAAAACGACTACGAGAAGAAAAGAACGTTACGATGCGTAATGATCCAGATGGTCGCTCTCGCTTGAATGTCAATATCTTTACAGGTGATGTCATTGTGACAGACTTTGGCGATACACCAGCACTCGGTAATATTGAAAACGACGAATTACCAGCAATTTTTGATAAATGGATGGCAACAGATTTAGCGAAATCACTAAACTGCCACTGTCCAGCAGTAAAATGCTTAGGTCCTAACGTTCTTGTTAAAAATATGTATTATAAAGATACACAGTTTGTTAGTGGCTCCGCCAAAATGTAAAAGGAAAAATGTCCAATGCATACATTTGCATTGGACATTTTTTATAGGATTTATGATATTTTCGCCTTAACAATAAATGTTTTGTTAAGCTATTACCTGTTGCTTCTTCTTATTCCTGATGTAAATTTAGACTTTTTATTCTTTCAATTTCTTCTCTCGATAAGCCTAATAAATCCATTATTTCTTCAATCGATTCATGACGTTTTAATAGTTTTTTCACTAACTCTATTTGCTCTTGTTTACGCCCTTGTTCTAATCCTTGTTCTAGTCCTTGTTCTAGTCCTTGTTCTAGTCCTTGTTCTAGTCCTTGTTCTCTTCCCTTATTGATTCCATCAATGTAGCGAGCTTCTTCATCTAGGATATACTTTAAGCGAGACTGATAAGCAAGAATTGTTTCAGGGGATTGACTGATTTCTTCCCATGTTTCAAATGCTGCCCGTAAGTTTTCATCTTTCATCGCTAACTCCTCCAATTCTCGATATATCTCTGCATAAACTTTCTTTTTGCGACCGTCGACCATACCGAGCAATAACAACCATCGAACTAAAATATTATCAAGAACATCCAGTTTTTCTTCATGCCAAAAAGCAATAAACTTATTGATCTCAATAAAATGAATTTCCAGCACATCTTCTTCAGGCATTAACCTCGATAATGTTGTGTCTTCATGTAGATGATAAGTACTATGATAAGCTTTATTATCTTTAAACATCGTAAAGTTACATATATTGATCGTAATGGTTGGGCGTAACTCACTGTACCCCATTCCTCTAACTAGCTGTGACTCATACATTTTTGACCAATAATATAGCGTTCTCTTTGTCATATCATGCTGATTGGATAGTTGAATTTCTACATTGATAAAATCGCCATTTTGTGTTTTTACAAGAATATCGAGCCGAGATTGTTTATCGTCCTGATATTCACCGCCCAATTCATGCTGAATAAATGTTACTTCTTTAATAGTATCTCGTCCAGTAAGCTTTAAAACTGCATTCAAAAAGACAATAGTAATTTTCTTATTCTTTTCATTTCCGAACAATTGCTTGAAGGCAAAATCAACCTTCAAATCAAAAAACTTATCTAACGGGATTCTTCGTATTGCTTTTTGATTCAACAGGTATCACCTCTTTTTTAATTACTATCATTATAGCACGGGCGTACTACTAAACCTCCTTCAAACATCAAAAACGTATTTTGTTATTCATAAAATCATATATTCCTTTTAAGACCCACTCTCAATTACACAGTATCCGGAAGCAAAAAAGTTTAAATAAAAAAAGCCATGCTCACGTAGAACACGACTTCTTTTTTGTTATTTTCCACAAAACTTCTTATTACCAATATACATGGTGTCTTTATTATTTGCTGTTTTACATGAATCATAGAGTTTTTTCACTAGCAAATTCGTAGATACTCTTGTTGATCAGTAGATTCAATATAATACTTAAGTAATTCTTCTTTCACTAAAGCTATGGTGTTCTTATTAATTCCTTTGCCATTAACTTAAAAGTATTCAAGCGACTTTCAAGTGCGTATTGATTGCAGTTTAGCATCACTTCGTCAAATCCATATTGCTCTTGCTCTGCTATTAAAAATTCAGCGACTTCCTTCGGTGTTCCGACAAGATTTGCTTTTCGATTATTAGCAATTGTCATTTTATCCAACTCCGTAAGTGGATAATCCTTTGCTTCCTCAGGTGACATCGCTTGAATGATTTGTCCCTGCATGAGATGAAGACGAGTAATATCAATCGGTTTTGCCAAATATTTCGCTTCCTCTAACGTATCTGCAACTGTCGCCGCATAAGTAACGATAATTTGTGGCTTCTCCATATAATAGGAAGGTATAAAGTAATCCCTATACGTATCAAATATATCCTTTGACATATTGCCAGTGAAAAACTGTGCATATGAATAACCTACTCCTAATCGACCTGCCTGCATAGCGCTTTGACCACTTGACCCAAGTAACCAAGCTTCAGGTAATTGGATATTTACAGGTGCCGCAATCACTTGATCATAGACTTCTACCCCTGTTTTTTGATTATTCATCAGTTTTAAAATGATCTCGAGCTTATCGTATTGCTCTGTAAAACGTTGTCTTCGTCCCTCTGCTAGTGCATAAATAGAGGCATGGTCACCTCCAGGGGCTCTACCCACGCCAAAATCAATACGATTCGGTGCTAAGCCACTTAATGTTTTAAATACCTCTGCCAGCTTATATGGAGAATAGTGCATCATCATCACGCCTCCAGTACCGATACGAAGACGTGATGTTTTCGCTGCTAGGAAAGCAGCTGTAATCTCTGGAGCTGAACTTGCCAGTGAATGGCTATTATGGTGCTCTGCTAACCACATACGATGATAGCCAAGCTCTTCACCTAAGAGCGCTATTTGTTCTGTACGCCGAAAGGCCTCCTCAACAGTATGATCTTTTGGTATAGGCATTTGATCTAAAATGCTTAATCTCATTGATAACACCCTCTCTGTCTAAGCACTCCTCTCTACTGTAATATAGGAAGCTCTTTATACAAAGCAAAAGACCTTACTCATAGGCAAGCCGCTTTTCATGCCATGTGTCATAAACCATGCCAATAAGCAACCGTTTTTGTTCGGGACTCAATACAACATCATTAAATTTCATTGCATAAATAGAAAATTGCTTTGTTTGTTCATCCACTACGAACTGTAAAATGGCATGTCCTTTTTCATCTTCAAATGTAATATCACCTGATAATTCGACAACATTCTCGCCTGTTTTTGCCTGGTAATATCGCCAATACGGTTCAAAAAATGCGTAATTAAATGCATTACGAACAGATACATCTGAAAAGTTCCCCAAATACCCTTCTTTTACAGTATCGATATACTCATTATCAGTTATATCTTTTTTGGCATTATACACACATCCGACAAGAAGCCCCATACATACAACACAAACAAATACTCTTACATGATTTCCTAAACTCAAATGTCATCACGTCCCCTTTACGCAAGAAACATCATCACCTACATAATACATTAAAATATACACATAAAGTAGAATATTTTTGATTTTTGCAGAATTTAAAAATATCAAAAGAGCTAAAATCATCGAAATTAACAGAAAAATATCATTAAAGCTATTTACAGTTACTTTTCATTTCGCTACTATCAAATTATTATTATAGAAAAGAGATGACCTGCTGTGCCTTTTGATTTAGATGTAAACATTTTACTCATTCTTATTTTTTTTGGCTTTCTAGCTGCATTTATCGATTCTGTTGTAGGAGGAGGCGGGCTTATTTCATTACCTGCTCTTATGTTTGTTGGTCTTCCACCATCTGCAGCTGTGGCTACCAATAAGTTAGCTGGCACTATGGGGTCATTAACGAGCACTATAACATTTTATCGCTCTGGTAAATTGGATATTAAATCCGTTTATAAATTGTTCCCTTTTGTTTTTATAGGCTCTATGATCGGTGCATGGATTGTCCATCTTATGGATCCTAGTGTTCTAAAACCACTTATGCTTGTCATGCTTGCAGCTGTGGCTATTTATACTATTTTCAAGAAAGACTGGGGTAGCGTTTCTACCTATAAAAAATTGACACCTAAGCGTTATGCACTTTTTGTGGTGATTATTACCTTAATTGGCTTCTATGATGGCTTTTTAGGGCCAGGGACAGGTTCATTTCTACTGTTTGCCTTTTTAATAGTTGGCTTCGACTTTTTAAAATCGGCAGGTAATGCTAAATTTTTGAATTTCGGAAGTAATATCGCAGCCCTTCTTATGTTTATATACTTAGGGCAAATAAATTATGCCTATGGTTTACCGATGGGACTTGCACAAATTGCCGGGGCAATTGTTGGTTCTAAATTTGCCATTAAACGTGGCAGCGGGTATGTACGTAATTTATTTATCGTTGTGACAATTCTATTACTTTTGAAAAATACATATGACTATTTTTCATGATTGATTCGGTATATCTATCAATTTTTCAATGCCGTTATGATGAAGATCAAACTAGCTGCAGCAATCTCCATTGAAGATGTTATATACGTAGCTATCAATATATCAAACAACTAGAAGCATGCTAAAAATACAGCATGCTTCTAATAAAGTTCTGCGTTATTCATACTTCTCAGTCTATAATTATTCTTTCATACTATAAATTCCATAAGCAATCACTCCAAATAAATAGCCTATTCCAGCCCCTAAACAAATTGTAAACACTAGAAAGTTTGGTTTGAAATACATGCCAAAAATCTCACCGAGAGCACTACCAAAAATCATTCCCAATGGTATAAAACTATCCTTTAAATCTTTAGTGTCTTTAGACTTTTTCATACCTAATGTTCCTTTCTGTTATTATAATTGAGAATAAAAGATATCCTACCAAAAAAAGCAGATGAAAACTCTTTAAATTCATCACTGATCACTACGTAAAAAAATGCCTTTTATGCAAGATGGTGCTGGTCTATATTCAAGAATGGTGCCAATTAATTGTGATTTAAACTCCCCTGTTCAATAAAAATCCCTTTTCTTCAAATCTTATTTTAAGAAGTAATTACTTGTATTTCCCCTCTACTATATGTACGAGATGGTTCATGTAGAAAAAGGTCCGTAGTTGCTTTCTTATTTCGATACTATTCTAGGATATTTTCTTCGATTGCACTTCTAGCTATTCAAATGCTCTTCCTCCCCCGGGAAATATAATTTGTAATTGTGACCAATTTCCTCTTTCCCCTTTCTAAGCAATTGTAAAAGGTTTATAATTTGCTATGATTTTTCACCGCAATATAATGTACAGCAAAGTGCAACTTTACCAGTGGAGGATTTCTTCATCCCCACTAATGATTATCACAAATCGATTTTTTACTGGCAGTTATGCGGGATTAATTACTAAGTACTAATGACTTATCTTTGAAGTTATTAGAATGAGATAAGTTTTTTTGCTATCAACTTTTTTTCCCCTTTCATACGTCTAGTAGTTGTATACAATTTGAAAATGTTAAAAAGGAGCTTCTTTGGACATGAAAACAAGAAATGCATTTCAACATGAAGAGGTATTTGTCCAGTTAATTCGCGAACAGAAAGAGCGCTTTTATTTGCTCGCGTATAGCTATACGAAAAATGAACAGGACGCACTTGATGTTGTACAAGACAGTATTCAAAAAGCAATGCTTTCTCTCGATAGACTAGAAAATGTCGAGTATATGAAAAGCTGGTTTTATAAAATCGTCGTACGTACATCTATAGATTTTTTACGTAAGCATAAACGTTTACAGGTGACAGATGATGATACATTGCAATATTTAACTCCTGCACAAGAGGATGTTTACGAAAACGTTGATTTAGAGCACGCGTTAGATGAATTACCAATGATGTATCGTGAAGTTGTCATTTTACACTATTTTGAAGACTTAAAGCTCGCTGATGTTGCAAATATCCTTAACATTAAGCTGAGTACCGCTAAATCACGTCTTTATAAAGCGTTAAAACTATTGAAAATAGAATTAGAAGATGTGAAGGGAGAAACAGCACATGGATGAAAAATTAAAAGAACTAGAAAAACAATATAATGAGGTATCTATTCCAAAGGAGCTTGATTTTGTGGTTGAAAACGCACTAAAACAAGGTAAAAAGAAAAGAAAAAAACGAGCACCACAATGGTTACTAGGATCTGCGGCAGCTGCAATGCTTTTTACAGCTGGTTTAAATGTCAGTCCTGCAATGGCACGAACACTTTCAGACATTCCTGTTGTTGGTAGTGTCGTTAAAGTCTTAACATGGACTGAATATAAAGTAGCAGATGACTCATATGATGCTGACATAAAAGTACCTTCTATTGAAAACCTAGACAATAAAGATCTTGCTACTACTTTAAATGAAAAATACCGTTCAGAAGGTAAAGCTCTTTATAATGACTTTATTGCCGAAGTTGGTGATATCAAGGCTAAAGGTGGCGGTCATTTAGGCGTAGATAGTGGCTATGAGGTGAAAACTGATAATGACCAAATCTTGTCGATTGGTCGATATACTGTCAATACTGTTGCATCTTCTTCTACAGTAATGCAATACGACACAATTGATAAACAAAATGAAATTTTAATTACACTACCGATGCTATTTAAAGACGATAGTTATATTAAACCTATCAGTGAAAACATTAAGGAACAAATGCGTGAACAAGCTGCCGCATCTAACCAAGAAAAGGTATACTGGTTAAAAGGAGGAGGCCTTCCTGATGAAGAGGTTTTAGATGAATTTACAGCTGTTAAAGCTGATCAACAATTCTATATTTCTGATAAAGGGAAGCTTGTGATCTCTTTCGATAAATACGAAGTAGCACCTGGTTATATGGGTATTGTGGAATTTGAAATCCCAACAGACGTCTTAAAAAATAATCTTGTAAGCTCTAATTATATTCATTAATCATTTACTAATAATGTAAAACTACAATCCGTCGGGGTTTTCTTTATCCCCCACGGATTATTTAATCACTTCTTTGTAATGCGAAAAAAATATTATTCCCAAAAGCGAGGTATTTGACATTTCAATCGTCCAATACCTCGCTTTTTTCGGTGATTACCTTTTCATGATCGTGGTGGGATTACGAATTTAAATTCTTCTTTTCAGAGTAGTTTGTCACGCTTATAATCCTCTCACTTTTTGTCTAAGCTAAAGTGTATCAATTAACGTTAGAGGGTTTTCATATGAAAGGCGTAGGATCAATTAGTATTTTACATGTTGTCTTCTTATCTATGACTGTTATTGGCTTAAAAAATCACGTAACCATTATTCCCCCGATACTAGACGTTGCAGGGAGAGATGGTTGGGCATCTGTATTATTGGCCTCCGTTATTATATTCTTCTGGCTATTTCTTTTAGTTTATATTCAAAAAAAGACGAATCAGGAACCTATTCGAGACTGGTTAGAGGGCAAAATCGGCAAAATCGGCTCTACAATTGTCATTTATCTTATCGTCATTTATTTACTCATTCTAGCTGCTTTTACGATGGTCGAAACGTTACAATGGATAAACTCAACGTTTTTACCTCAAACACCAGCCTTTATATTATTACTCATTTATACAATTCTTTGTATTTTCCTCGTTACAACAAGTTTACAAACCATTGTTATTTTAAATGTCTTTGTATTATTCGGTGTAGTAGTCTTTGGTTTTTTTGTAGCATTTACAAATTTACAGGTAAAAGATTACGAGCTATTACGTCCATTTTTTGAGCATGGATTCCAACCCGTTATAAAAGGGGTGATTTACCCTGCATCAGGATTTATTGAATTATTAACACTTTTATTTTTACAGCATCAATTTAAGGACCGTATTCGTTGGTATCATTTTGGCATCATGCTTATCATTTTAATGGGGCTTACTTTAGGGCCACTCATGGGCGCAATTGCAGAATTTGGGCCTACTGAAGCCGCAAAGCAAAGATATCCTGCCTACGAGGAATGGGGATTAGTATCGATTGGTCGCTATATTGAGCATCTTGACTTTTTCTCTATTTATCAATGGCTTACTGGAACATTTATTAGAGTTAGCTTCTTCTTATATGTTATAGCGGACCTATTAAAAATGACTGGAGATCCGAAGCAAATATGGAAAATGATAGCTCCACCCTTCTTTCTACTTTGTCTACCGCTAATTATTTTAAATGAAAACATATTTTTGAAGGTAAAAGGGAACTATATATTATCAGTTACTCTTATTTTCTTTTTTCTTTTGTCAATTTTTTTCGTACTCGTAGCTTTCTTTTCAAAGAAATCTTCTAAAAAAGGAAAACCTGAAAAACAAGAAATGGAAAGTGGTGAATCATAATGCCTCAGCAGGAGAAGGCTATAGACCTAAACACCTTAAAAAAACTATTTCAAAAATCCGCAGATATTCAATTTCAGGAATATACATTTAATCAAAAAAAGGTTCATTTCGTTACCTGTGATGCAATGATCGACCAGCAAATGCTCAATGAAGTCATTATTCGGCGTATTCAATTTCTTTATGATCATTTAGATGAAACATCCTTTGAAGAAAATATTACAAATCAGCTTCATGTTCCGACTCTTCAAAAAGTCAAAGATAAAGAAGAAGCCATTACATTTGTCTATACCGGTTTTCTATTGCTTTATTTTGAAGAGGATGAACTACTATATGCTAGTAATATCGCTAAAAAGCCTAATCGAAATCCTGAAGAAACTAGGATGGAAGTACTTGTTAAAGGTCCAAGGGATAACTTTATCGAAGATATTCGCGTTAACATTGCACTATTACGTAAACGTTTACCTACAAATTCATTTTGTGTTGAAAAAGTGGAGTTAGGAAAACGTTCAAAAACAACCGTGGCTATACTTTATTTTGACGATATTGTCGATATGGATATTTTACACGGAATAAAAAAACAACTTGCTTCAGTAGATACAGATATTGTCTTTAGCGGGGATGTATTAATGGAGAGTATTAATAAAAACTCCAAACTTTTCCCAAAATTCGATTACACTGGACGACCCGATTATGCTATTCAAGCGCTAATCAGAGGACGTTTTCTCATTTTTGTCGATGGTGTAGCTTATGCCGTTATCACACCTGTCAATTTATTTTTATTATTAAAATCCGCTGAAGATAATGAATACCCCATCATTTTCAGTTCCATAGAACGAGTTTTGAGGATTCTTGGCATTTTAATTGGTTTGCTGTTGCCTGCTTTTTGGCTTTCGCTGACGACTTATCACCAAAATCAATTGCCATTCCAGCTTTTAGCAACCGTCGTCCAAGCAAAAACAGGTTTACCTCTCCCCTCCTCTCTCGAAATGCTAATAATGCTACTAATGTTTGAATTGTTTCGAGAAGCTGGCTTACGTCTGCCTTCTGTTATTGGAGGTACAATAAGCGTTGTTGGCGGTTTAATTATTGGTGATGCGGCCATTCGTGCAGGTGTGACAAGCCCAGAAATGATTGTGGTTATTGCAATTTCTACAATTGCATCATTTACTCTTGTGAACCAATCGCTTGTCACAACGATCAGTTTATTACGTATTACATTCATTCTTGCCAGTGCTTTCTTTGGTTTATTTGGATTTTTTATCTCATTATATTTCACACTTCTTTATTTGTGTAATATCCGGATCTATGGTTATTCTTACATGAATCTTGCAACAGATTTAAATTGGATGACTATAAAAAAATCGATATTCCGTTTATCGCCAAAGGGTTACACTGAGCGAAATAAAGCACTTGCACCCCAAGATAACACTCGTACTTCTATGAGCAAGAAGAAGCAATGAAGAAAAAGATAATTTTACTATCGGGCTTAGCTACTTCACTACTCCTTTCAGGTTGTTGGGATGTAACCGAACCGCAAAGAATGTATTATGTTGATGGCCTTGGTATTGATTATAAAGAGGGTCAATATGAAATCTACTTGCAATTAATTAACTTCACCAATGTAGCAACATCCGAAAGTTCTAACCCTAACCCTAACCCTCAAGCAGCACAGGCAGAGGTTGGCCAAGCTAAGGGAAAAACGTTGGAAGAAGCACTTTTTAAATTATTTCGATCTATCGACCAAAAAGTGTTTTGGGGGCATATGACTTACATTATTTTCTCCAAGGAAGCAATGCAAGATAAAAATGCCCTTTCCATTTTAGATAGTGTATTGCGCTATAGGGAAACAAGGTATCAAATTTGGACCTATTGTACACAAGACCCTATAAAAGACATCCTTCAAATAATGCCTATTTTGAATAAATCTCTAACATCATCAAAGCTTGGTAATCCCTTAAATACAGCAGATCAAGAAACATTTATCGAGCCGGTTAATTTTCGAAATTTAGTTATTGGTTTAAATGAACCAAATCATGAAATTGGCATCCCTTATGTAACCATCAATAAAAACTGGGAAATGGCAGAGCAACAAGGTCAGGATACTGCCTTTATGGGGGTAGGTGTGCTTTCTAAGGATGGGTTTAAAGGCTTCCTTAAGAAGGATACAGCAAGAGGCATGCAATGGATGCATAATAGAACGCATAGAGGTGAAGTAACTTTTAAATTAGATGATAACGAAACAGATTATTTAACGACAACATTAGAAAAAATAAAGGTAGCGATCAAACCAGTTGTTAAAAATAATCAAGTAACCTTTGAGGTAGATGTAAAATTAAATGCAACTTTAAATGGTTTCAAAAGGAATGTTTCAGAAAAAGAAATCAGAAAAAAGATTATCAAAGAAGTGAAGAAAGAAATCATAACAACGTATGAAGAAGCATTAGCGCAAGATATTGATATTTATCGCCTTTCTGAACAGCTATATCGGAAAAATGTAAAAGTGTGGAAAAAACTAGAGAAAGATGGGAAAATCCCACTAACATCTAGTTCTATTAGTAAATTAAAAATAGACGTTAACCAAGTAAATTCCGGTCGTAAAATATTTACGGGGACCATTAATGAATAATCTAAAAATATCCCCTCAAATGTACAAAACAATTTGTCAGGATATTTAAATTTATTGCATCAATTATGCCTTGGCATTGGGCCAACGTGATGGGTCACACAGTCGAATGTTGCTGTTGCTGTCGCACAGATAAAACTGTGTTGCTGTCGCTTTGCTTTCGGTACTAAAAATATATGCTGAAAGAAGTTAATTAGCTTCACATTTTTTATTTGCAATTATCGATGAGCATGCTATAATTCATGTAAAGAATTGAATAGCTTTTGACAATTATGTCAAAGGGGAGTAGCTAGCAGATGCGAACGAAGCATCTGATTTCACATTCGTCATTACATGGTTATTTACCATCGGGTGTGAAGGCATATATTGACGTACAGAAATTTTTCTGTTCAACAAACAGTTAATTGCTTAGCAAGACCTTTGCCTTTTTTTAGGCAGAGGTCTTTTTATTTTGCCTAAAAAAGCAAAGACTACGTTAAAAGAAGTTTATTCATTTCTGTTCTAATTAAAGGAGGAAATTAATTTGGAGGCAATCTTACTTGAATACGCATGGGTACTCGTCGTATTAATTGTACTAGAAGGTTTATTAGCTGCCGATAATGCAGTTGTTATGGCCGTTATGGTTAAGCATTTACCAAAGGCACAACAGCAGAAAGCACTGTTATATGGTTTGGTGGGAGCATTTGTATTCCGCTTTGCTGCATTATTTCTTATTACTACGCTCGTTAATTTCTGGCAAATTCAAGCTCTTGGTGCTGCGTACTTATTAATTATGTCTGGTAAGCATATTTATGATTCCCGGAAAGCCGCGCAAAATCCCGAAGAAATTCATGAGTCTAAAAAGCAAGCTGGCTTCTGGATGACTGTCATGAAAGTAGAATTAGCCGATATTGCCTTTGCGGTAGATTCAATTTTAGCAGCTGTTGCCATTGCGGTGACACTACCTCATATCGGAAATTTTGATGTTGGTGGCATTAATGCGGGACAATTCTCAGTAATGTTTTTAGGTGGTATTATCGGTGTCATCATGATGCGTTTTGCTGCTCGTTGGTTCGTGAAAGTTCTCGATAAATTTCCATCACTTGAAACAGCTGCCTTCTTAATCGTTGGTTGGGTTGGTGTAAAGCTAGCTGTTCTAACATTAGCACACGAAAAACTAGGTATTATTCCACATGAATTTCCACACTCAACTATATGGAAGGCTATTTTCTGGATTGTCTTAATTGGAATTGCCCTTGGTGGTTATTTAGTTGGTGTGAAAAACCAAAGAAAGAATGCAAAATAATACTTAAAAATATTACTTGGTCCTTGCGAAGACCAGGTTAGTGTTTGTATCACCAAACCGAGGTAATTCCCGAACGGAAACCACCCCCCTCGATATGGTGATACAATTTTTTTGTTGGAATCTTTTTCGAAATGGGTTCGTATGTTACTATAAAAGTTTTTTTACAAAAGAAAGGATTCTTCTATATGGCGTATGCTAAAAATCAAAACTTAAACAAAATTTTAAAACACTTTGCTTTTATGTGGGTACTGACGGTTGTCGGAATGTACATAGCAACATTATTACCTCCAGCGGTTGTCATGCCGTTATCTATTATTACTCTTGTACTTCTTATCATCGTCTGCTTTGTGCGTAGTCTTAAGCTTGCTAATTCCATTATGTATGCAATCCCCTTTTTAATGGGAATTTTATTATTCTGGACAACACAATTTTACATTGCGGAGCTAGGGCAACAGCTTGTTTTACTTGTCTTCGTAGCAACAGTAGCTATTTTCATTGTGCTAGCACTGATTGGTATGATGATGAATAAAGACATTTCCAATTGGGGAAGCTATTTATTCACCGTATTAATCGTCATAATTGTATTTTCACTAATCTTTATGTTTATCCCTGTTAACAACATAGTTGGACTGATTATTGCTGGAATTACTGTACTACTTTTTAGTCTCTATACGGTCTATGACTTCAACCAAATCCGACATAATCACGTTTCAGATGCTGAAGTCGTTGGTATGGCTTTAAATCTATACTTAGATTTCATTAATTTATTTGTCAATCTTTTAGAAGTAATTTGGCGTTTAAAGAATCAATTTGATTAAATTTTCTAATTGAGAATTAAAATCAATTAAACTTTGCCAACCTACCATTCTTCGCTGTATACTATAAGAGAAGCAGAAGATATATACTGTAAAGGGAGGAAAATATTTATGTTATCTGAAAAACTACACACAGCACTAAACGAACAAATGAATTTTGAATTTTACTCTGCGCATGCTTATATGGCGATGGCGGCATATTGCACAGATCAAGATTATGATGGCTTTGCCAACTTCTTTTTAGTACAGGCTGAAGAAGAACGCTTCCATGCGATGAAATTTTATAATTTCCTAAGTGATATGGGTTACCGTGCAACAATCCATGGCTTTGATAGTCCAGATAATCATTTCGAGTCTATCTTACATGCCTTCAAAACCGGCCTTTCACACGAGAAAGAAGTAACGCGCCGTATTTATCATTTATCTGATATCGCTTTAGATGAACGCGAGCACGCGACTATGGCTTTCTTAAAATGGTTCATTGACGAGCAAGTGGAAGAAGAATCTACGTTCGACACATTAATCCGTAAAATTGAACGCATAGAAAATGACTCCAACGCAATCTTTATGCTTGACGCAGAATTAGCGACACGTTCATTTACACCAGGTGCTGAAGCATAAAATTTATACTTAATTAAAAAAGACTTAATTAAAAAAGAATCTGCAGTATAAGCAGATTCTTTTTTTGACTATTTCAATGGAATATCAACCGTTTGAGTTCCATCTAAAAAGTTTTCATAATGTGAGAAATAAATGCGTACTGGATTGACAACTTCCTTTATGTCATATGTTTCTGTTTGTTCGATTACGTATTCATCAGGTCTATAGTAACTTCCTGAATTACTGTAAACAGTTTCTCCATTTGCATCTATTGCTGTACCAAGTAAACCGATATTTTTATCTTTATAAGAAGTTGGAACATTTATTGTTACCATTTGCTTATTAGCTTGAACTTTTAAGCCAGGAAGAGGTGGTTTGAATAGTACTTTATTTCGATTAAAATCAACCTCTATAAAATCCTCCCCTTTTGGCAATGCTTTTACTTTTCCAATGGATAATGTTAATTTTTTAGGCTCTCTAAAATAATTACTTTGCATAAAGATTGTTTCTTCTCCATCTATTAGATTACCTGTAGCTGTTAAGCCATTATTGATTGTCGTCCACTCCTCCCCTTTTTCATCCAATAAACGAATATCATCAAATCCTAAAATACGCATCTCATTATTAGGGTCAAGAGCGATTGTAATACCCGTACGGAGTGGTGAAATAGAGACAGATTTGATGGTGATTTGCTGGCCATCGAAGCTCATTTTTTCATTCAATTTATAGGTCTTCGTTTTCGCTATTTGCTTTTTAAGTGAAAATGGGATTGTAAACTCTGTTTGCTTTTTATCTGCAAATTGTATATATAATTCAAAATTAGCATTGTCATAATTAAAAGGATCAAATGTAGCCACAAATTTATCTTCAATCAAAGATGTTTCCTTTTCGCTAAACCCGCTGTAGCTTATTCCAGCGGGTAATACTTCACCATTTCGACGGAGCTCCACTTTCTTGGTTGCTAAATCATGAACATCGAATGGTGCTGACAATGTATAAGGCAAAATCATACCTGTTTCATCAGCAATAACACCTTGAAGTGTAAATGATAAACCATTTTTCGTTTGTGACAATCCTAGTTCTTCATAATAGTTATTATGGAGTATATCTTTAACCCCTTTATCATAAGTAATCATCTGAACTAGCGGCGCAAAGCCAGGGATTTTTGCGATGGCACTAGCAAAAGCTGGAGATACACGGATGGACGTTACAAATAGAAATAATAATGCACAAGTAACAGCAATGCTTTTCCATGTACGTTGTCTATTACTCTTTTCTTTTTGAAAGCGTATGACACTTTTCCTACGTGATTCTTCTAATTGCTCATACGGAATGTCGATTTTCGCTAGTTCTTTGACAAAAGTATCATAGTCATGCTTTTCAACCTGTTTCATCTACAGCTCCCCCTTCTCCGTAAAATATAGTCTCAGCTTTTTCAATGCCGCATGTAACCTCGACTTCACAGTTCCTTCCGGTATATTTTGAAGGATAGCAATATCTTGATTTTTATAGTCTTGAAAATATTTTAGAAAAATAAGCTCTTGCTGCTCGATTGGTAGCTTCGTAATGATATCTGTTATTTCAAAGCACTCGTGATTGGGTGCGTCATCACCGATTTCTATGTCTTCCTGCAAATCAAAACGCTTGCTTTTTTCACGCATATCATGACAAATATTGAGTAAAATTCGGACAAGCCATGTACCAAAATAACCTGGTTCTTTAATGGTATGTATCTTTTTTAAACTTCGATAAGTAGCTTCTTGTACCGCTTCAATTGCATCGTGTTCATTTTTTAAATAGGCAAATGCCATACGGTACATCGTCTGTTCATATTGTTTTATTAGATGTAAAAAAGCACCTTCGTCCCCTGCTATCGCACGCCTCACCAACGCTTGTTCATCCATCGCATTCACTCCCTTCTACTTATTAGACAGTCGAGCTGACCTTTTCGTTCGATTTATTTTCAACTATTTGATCATATGTAACAAATTTAGATCATCAGCTAAACGTGTGGTTGATTTCCGTTCCAACTGAGCACTTTGTTGCTGACGCTTCGCTTTCGCACAGATAAAACATTTGTTGCTGACGCTTCGCTTTCGCACAGAGCAAAGCTTCCTGGGGGCGTCCGGCCTTCACTCCAATCAACTTATTTACATAGTAGACATTTTATCAAAAGTCATCCATTCTTTTGGTGATGAATCACAAATTTCATTTTTTTATAATTGTATATTCTGTATCAAAACTACTACATAAAAAAGAGAAACGCCGGCAATCAACGAGGGCACTGAAAAACTTACGTTTTCATAAAAGCGAACCTTTTTCAGATGAAAATAAGGCACTTCTTGTTCAATTTTGAACAGGAAGTGCCTTATTTCTGTCTCTATTCCTTATTCATTTTCCTTTAGTAGCTTTAATATCCGTTTCAAATTGACAGCGAATATCGTTGTAGCACCTTGAATTTTCATGCCAAATAAACCCGCAGTCGATGCCGTATCGTACCCATGTCCGTTTTTTAATTCACTATAACGTCCATTGTCTAAACAATATTTTGTTTTTAACTCTTTAAAATGAATGAAAAATCAACAAGTTCATTGATTTGGCGAAGCATATTATCTTTTGGCACAACAATATAGTAGATCGCCATGTATGGACTTAAATTAAGGGTTTCTTGATTTGAAATCATTGGGGGCACCACCTGCACATTAATTCTTTTATTATAAAGGAAGGCGTGACTAAAATAATAGTATGATACATTGCGTTGTTTGGAGAAGCATCGCTCAACTCCTGCGGGAAAGCGAGACAGACGAGACCCCGCACGAAGCGAAGCGTAGGAGGAGGCTCGGCGCTCGCCCGCGGAAAGCGAGCGGAATGCTTCGGAAAACAACAGTAGAGTCACAGTGCCAAATGAAAAAAGCGAGGTATTCAACGATTAAATCGTTGAATACCTCGCAATGTGAGAAGATATGGACTTTTTCAGTGCCCTTACAATCAACGTCTCTCTTTTCTTCTTTATAGTTATTGAGGTTCTCGAATCTCTCCATCAAATGCAGCACGATAAATTGTATAAATGTCTTCTCGCTTAAGCGGCATCGGACTACGTGCTAAGATTCTTGTTTGCTTTGTCGCATCATCAGTTAGTTGTTCCAGTGCTAATTCTGGTATATTAAATCCTTTTAATGTTGACGGAATATTAACATCCTGCACAAGTTGCTTCAATGTATCTACACATTTATAAGAAGCCTCTTCTTGCGATAAATACGCTGATGATATACCCATTACATCTAAAATATCTTTCATTCGTTTTTCGCAACTTTGACGAATATAGCCCATTACATAAGGTAATAATACAGCGTTGGAATCACCATGAGCAATATGAAATTGGCCACCAAGAGGATAGGCTAATGCATGTACTCCTGCTACACCGGCATTGAAAAAAGCTAAGCCTGCCAAATAACTGCCATAACTCATATCCGAACGTGCCTGCTTATTTTGACCGTCATGCACAGCAGTTCGGATAGACCCACTAATTAATTTTATAGCTTGTAGTGCTAGTGCATCAGTTACTTCGTTTGCATTTACTGAAACATAGGCCTCAATTGCATGTGTTAAAGCATCTACACCTGTAGCAGCAGTCACTTTTGGTGGTAAGGAAATTGTTAACGCCGGATCTACAATGGCGACATCTGCTAATAAGTAATCATGTGTCACAACATCCTTCGTCGTTTCAAGTGACAGTACTGAAATATTTGTCACTTCTGAGCCTGTTCCAGATGTAGTTGGAATTAAAATCTTAGGCAATCCTTTATTTTCAAGGGTTTTTGTTCCCGTTAAATTTAAGAAATCTGCCACTTTCCCATCATGTGTTGCTAAAACTGCGGCAAGTTTCGCTAAGTCTAATGCGCTTCCTCCCCCTAAACCAATCACTAAATCAAAATGATGTTTTCTTGTAAAATCAACTAGTTTTTCACCAATTGCAAGCGGTGGCTCTGGGACAATATCGGTGTAAATAGTTGTAGAGTACCCATTTTCTAGTAAAGGCTTTTCAAGATGATCTGTTAAACCTAACTCTTTTAAAAATGGGTCCGTGATTAATAAAATATTACTTGCTTTGAATTTTACTACTTCCGGTAGTAGCTGATTTAAACAACCCCAGCCTGTATAACTCACAGGAGTAAAGGTTAATTTATGCATAATTGTTATACTCCCATCTATTCATAATAGCCTTCTGTCGATTTTCTAAATGACTCATGATTAACTGTTATTCCAAATCACTAGCTTCATTTCTGTCATTTCCTCAACGGCATATTTGATTCCTTCACGACCAGTTCCGCTTTCTTTAACGCCACCATATGGCATTTGATCCACACGGTATGTTGGAACGTCATTTATGATGACACCTCCGACTTGTAGTTTCTTTGAAGCTTTAAAGGCCGTCTCAATTGAGGGTGTAAATATCCCTGCCTGTAAGCCATAATTTGAATCATTAACCGCGTCAATGGCTTCTTCTACTGATGAAACAGTATTGACAATAACTACAGGTGCAAATATTTCCTCACAAGATACTCGGCTATTAGAGGATACGTTCAGTAACACTGTTGGAAGTAAAATATTGTTTTCAATACGACCACCTGTCAGTACCTCCGCACCTTCTGCTACCGCTTCTTCTATCCATGTGACAGCACGTTGTTGCTCAGTTTCTGAAATCATCATCGCTAAATCTGTTGTTGCATCAAGTGGGTCCCCTATTGTTAACCGTTCTACTTTTGCTTTTAGCTGCTCTAAAAATTCATCCATTATTTTTTCTTTTACATATATACGCTGTAGGGATATACAAACTTGACCTTGATTTGAAAAAGCCCCCATAACAATTCGGTCCATGATTTTATCGAGCTGAACCCCTTCATCAACAATAACACCAGCATTCGAACCAAGTTCTAATGTGACTTTCTTTAATCCAGCGCGATTACGAAGAGAAATACCTACAGCCGGGCTCCCAGTAAATGTAATCATTTTCACTTTTGGATGTGCTAAAAATGCATCCCCTACTAGTTTTCCTTGCCCAGTTACTAAGTTAAATGCACCTGCTGGTAAATTTGTTTGTGCCAATAGGTTTGCTAGAAAATGAGCAGATAAAGCTGTTTGTGTTGCAGGTTTCAAAACTATCGTATTTCCAGCTGCTAATGCCGGTCCAACTTTATGGGCCACTAAATTTTGCGGAAAATTAAAAGGTGTAATGGCCGCAATAACCCCTAACGGTTCGCGAATTGTATAACCAAATCTACCCTCTCCACTTTTAGAAGCATCCATCGGAATCATTTCACCAGATAGTCGCTTCGCTTCTTCTGCTGCAAATTTGTAAGTTTCAATCGTTCGATCAATTTCAGCATAGGCATATTTTAACGGCTTTGCTGATTCTAGCGAAATAATGCTAGCTGCCTCATCTCGATTTTCTGTAAATAGATCGGATAACTGTTCTAAAATCTCTGCTCTTTGAAATGCTGTTAAAGCTGCCATTTCAGATTCTGCTGCATGAGCACTTTCAATTGCATGCTGTACATCATCTTCAGTTGCCATAGCAAATTGTGCTACGACCTCATTTGAGTAGGGGGCATGAACCTCCATATATTCATCTGTCATTTGCCATTGTCCACTAATAAATAAGCCTCTTTTCAAGACCTAACTCACTCCTCTCATTAAATGGTTACGTATTCATTTTGAAAAATAAAAAATGAATACGTAACCATTACGGTGTAAAAAACAAACTGATGTTCATCAGTTCATTTTTCACACGTTGTATTTCTTGGAAAAAGTCTAACAGATTCTGTTTGTTGGATGCAAGCACTTTTTTTCTCCATTACCTCAAATAATTTTTCAATAGCAATAAATCCGAGGCTTTTTTCGGATTCTAAGCCTACTGTTGTTAAGGCAATCGAATGGTGTTTACTAAGCTCCACATTATCAATGCCAATAACATTAAAATCTTTAGGAACTTGAAAGCCCCGTTCTAAACAAAGATTTAATATTTCAATGGCAATTGCATCTGTTGCTGCACAAATAGCGGTAGGCCTCGTGGGAAGCTTTAGTATTTCTTCAAATACCCGTTTAATATCAGTTTTATTAGTATTTGTAAAAAATGATGACACTGTTTTGATATCTATAGCGCTGTCCTTTAATGCATTTTTAAAGCCTTTGTACCTTCCATAAAAAGTACTTATTTCATGTGGGCCGCCAATCCAGCATATATCTTGATGACCTAAAGATAAAATATGATTCGTCGCTATATAGCCAGCTTCCACATTATCAACCTCTACAAAATGCCTATTTTCCTGATGCTTGCGGTTATACATGATAAATGGGATGCCTCGTTTTTCAAGCTTAAAAAATAAGTCATCTTCATATAACATAGACGATAAAATAATCGCGTCAGCCTTCGTTTCCAAAACAGAATTATAAATGGACTCTAAATTATCTTCAGCCCCAAAATAGACATTTACTTTATAGCCCCTAGCGTTAACATAATTAACGATTGCAGTTGTTGTATCAACAAAAAAAGGATTGTGTAACGGACCTGAAATCAATGTAATAATTCCTGTTTTTTTCTGAACAAGCGATCTTGCTATATCATTTGGAACATAGTTTAATTCTTCAATCGCCTTCATCACTTTTTCAATTGTTTTCGGCTTTACGAGTTCAGGAGTATTTAACACTCTTGAAACCGTTGTTTGAGAAACACCCGCATACTTTGCTACATCTTTTGAAGATACCAAAAAACCACCCATTTCATCTTTGTAAGCCTATTTTATATCATTACAGAAATAATGTTAATAGATAATGGTGCTGTAAGTATTAATTTGAATCTGTATAACCCCCTAACTACGAAAATCGCCTTATTTAGTTTCAATTAACCCCAATTGACGAAAAACTACAAAATGCATAAAAAAATGCTCTAAAAGTTTAAATTACTTTTAGAACATTTATTTTAATGTTTAATCTTCATATTGAACATCAAGCTTTTTCGGAATTTCTGGTATATCGTTTGATTTTACATCTACTTCTGCTAAAGCTAATGTATGTAATGGATATTTCTTCTGAACATCGAAAGGAATCGCTGCATTCTCCATTTTATTGTTCATCTGACTACGTGCAAGTAGGCCATTATTCGACAGGTCAATGCTCATAATACTGTTAATCGTTTCTTTTAGCATTTCAATATCCTTTGCTTTTAGTGGCATTTGTTCGTCCATTAAAAACGGTTGAATATTATCTTTAATATAGCCCTGTGCCTCCATCAAACAAGAAAATTCATTCAATTTATTTGCGTATAATTGTAATTGGGACTTTTCTTTTGAACGTTGTTGATTTAGCTCTTGTACTTTTTCCTCAATACGTGCCAAACGTTTTTTCGTTAACTCCATAAGATAACTTTGTATTGAATGAACGGACTGAAGCATTAATGCCTCCGCTTCGTGCACTTTTTCATATTGCGCAATACAAACCAATTGCTGCTCATTTAACTTGTTAACACGTTCCTTGAAAAACCCATTTTGTGTATGCTGACCAAAGATAGCCTTCATAAGACCTTTTCCGTGAATTTTTTTATGCTGTGCGTCCAATCGATCATATTCACGTAAATATTCACTATGCATATTTCGATATTCTCGTAACATTTGTTGATAAGATACAGCCTTTTCTGTAAAGCTTTCCACAATTTCATCCTGCAAATAATCAGTTTGTGAAATAATTTGTAAAAGTTGGTATAATGTTTGAACATTTTTAAATACATTGGCAACCTGTTCATATTCTTGCTCATATTCGGTCACAATCGCTAAATCACGTTGATAGCGTGAAAATTCGTATTGTGTATCGCCTGTATACTTTTCAATGGTCTTAACAGCAGATTGGAATGGATCTCTTTGTGGAATAACAGTTAATTCGAAGCGGAATCGTTCAAGCCATTGCAAGAAGCGAATTAAAATGCCATACGTTTTCTTATCACTATTTTCTGCAACTCGATGAATTTCTGAAATTAATTGCTCGTACTGACTTTTTTGCCAAAGCTCATCACTATTAATCTGTTTAGCTTCAATTGCTTCTCTTGCAGAGATAGCAACAAAATCACTTATTAAATGACCAAATCGTTCTCTCTCAGCATTGATAAATGCCATCGTATTTTCATTTGAATCTATGGCATTGATGACACAAAGAGGCTCAACACCTTTGTTTTTTAACGTTTCCATCAATAATATTTCTGGATAAACAGCCATCGAACCTGAACGTAATACCCAAAAGATTTCGTCCACACGGTTCATCAATGCTTCTGGGAAGTAGGCCATTTCTCCTCCCCCAGATTCCAATGAAACCGAATCAATAATGGTCACTGATTTTAATAAATCATTTTTTAAATATACTTCTAGGTAATCTAAATGTTCTCGTAGTATTTGAGATGCAAAAGTATCGCCAGTCGTCAATAATTCTAACTTGCTCATATCGAATATGGCCACAACACCATCTAAAAAGTACGCCTTTATTTCTTCATGTTCACCGTATCTCAAAAATGTATTTACCCCTGTTGGATGCTGTTCACTAACAGGCAAAACTTGGCGTCCTAGTAATCCATTCACTAGTGTTGTTTTTCCGACACGCTCTTTCCCCACAATAAGAATCATTGTTTCGTTATTAGCATCTTGAATGATACGATTTAAGTGTTTAGCTGTATCTTTTACATATGTATTTTGTAAAATAATGCCATGCAATTGTCGCAAATGGTCAACAAGCTGTGGCAAAATATTATTCGCTGAGGCTGTATATTCGATCGGCACATTATCAATATTTGTCATCCTCAATACCTCTTTTCGTATGTATATAAAGTTATTATAAATGAAAATATTCCTTTATTAATACATAGTACTAAGAAATAACGACAAAAAAGGACAATATACTTAAATTCAATCGACACAAATAGGTAATAACTCTTATTCTACAAAATCTTCTATCTCAAATTTATTCCTCATTCAGATTAAAAGAAATACTAATTATTAGTTAAATTTGTAAGTGAGTTAGTCTTCTCCTCTTTATTCTTCAACTCCAGCCATACGTGCATAAACAGCTCCAAGTGTTGGCATACCACCTTGTGCACCGAATTTCTCCACTGATAATGAAGCAGCAATATTTGCAAAATACATAGCCTGATCCAATGATTGCCCTTCTACTAAAGCATAAGCGAGTGCACCGTTAAACGTATCGCCTGCACCTGTAGTATCTACCGCTTTCGTCAAATAGCCCGGAACATGAATAGGATATTCACCATCAAAATAACGTGCGCCATTACTACCTAGCGTCATAATTATTTTATTAGGATATCTTTCTAATACTTGCTCAATAGCATCTCCAAAAATCTCAGTACACTCCGTTTCATTTGGTGTGATATAGGTAATATCCTCCATCCATTGCACATCAAAATTAGCTGCTGGTGCTGGGTTTAATAAAACGGGTACATTCGCTTCTTTACAAAGTTTGATTGCATAAGCGGTCGTTTCCATTGGAATTTCTAGCTGCATAATGACCATCTGACTTTTTAGAATGATTTCTTTTGCTGCCTCTATATGTGCTGGCTTTAATTCATAATTTGCCCCAGGCACTACTATGATACGGTTATCATTATTGTAGAGCAAAATATTAGCAATCCCAGTAGGTACCGATACACTTGTAATAGCTTCTGTTTGAACATGCTCTTGCTGTAATACAGTTCGCAATGTTTCACCAAAACTATCGGGGCCCACACACCCTATCATTGTGACATCACTTCCAAGACGTGCCGCGGCAATTGCCTGATTAGCCCCTTTTCCTCCTGGAATCGTTTGAAAATCATTACCGAGGATCGTTTCCCCCTGCTTTGGAAAAACCCCCATTTGTACAACTAAATCCATATTTATGCTACCTATAACTGTAATCATCTTTATACCCTGCCTTCCATCTTATTTTTTCATTTTAACTGAGAAATCCGTAGAAAGACAGGGCATTTACATTAGAAAATTGTGGAGTACCACTCTTCTTATTAGATGTTTTACAATGCCGCTTTTCTTCATCCAAGCTTCAATTTAAAGTTTTCCTAATAAACCTTTCCTTGACTCCAATTCAATTTTTCTATCACAGTCTTCACAAGAGAATTTCCCTTCCATATTTTGTTTATACAGTCTATATTTATTTGTCCCTTCTACAACTTCAAATGTTTTCTTGCAAAAAATACAACGAAGCGAATAGCTAATCATAATATTTCCTCCTTTAACCCGATGTAGTTTTTTGGGGAATATAGTACAAAATATAATGAAATTGAAAATAAAATACTAATAATACCGAAAGTAATTGCAGTCATTTGAAGCGTAAATAGTTCTGCAAATAATCCTAATAGTAAGGTTAAGGAGATTTGTAAAATATTTTGAAAAATACTAGAAATACTACCGAATCTCCCCATCATTTCTGGCGGTACACTTTGCTGATAAAATGTTTCATAACCAGTATTACTAAATGCCATAAAAAAGCCTAGAAAAACTAAACTTACAAATGCCAAAACACTTGATGTTGAGGCATAAAAGGCGGTGTAAAACAACATTGTCAAGAACAAACCAAAAGCTATATATGAGCGAGTGGACCATTTTTTGGCGAAACTCGCAGCAACCATTCCACCAAAAATTGCTCCAGCTCCTGCACTACTCACAAAGGCTCCATATAAGCTATCGGATAAAGCTAAATCTTGTTTTATAAATGTTGCTTCTTGAGAATCCAGCGCAAATGCAATCATTAACGCACTTTGAAACAGTAAATAAATCGTGATAAATAATGAATTTTGTCGAATGAAAGCTAGTACAGCTAGATAATCACTTTTTATTAGTTGCCAAGTTATACGTTGTCGTGAAGTTTCCTTCAGATCATCTACATCTGATAAAAAGTAAATGATCAAAGCACAAACAAAAAATGTAAAGCTATTGAACCAAATCGTAACTGTTGTATTAAAAAGTGTGATGAGGAGCCCTGCTAGTGCTGGCCCTAATAAAAACGACCCTGAATTGAACGTGCCAAGTATTGCGTTAAAACGTTGTCTATCTTCTGAGGGAACAAACTTTGTAATATAATATGTACTACTAGGTCCAAAGAAACTACTCGCTATATTCGCTAAAAATAATAGCGTATAAATGAGCCAAATAGATTCCATAAACGGCATACAAAAAACGATAAACCCTCGAATAATATCCGTTGTCATCATCAACTTGCGTTTATTCATACGATCAATAAAAGAGCCAGCTACCAAACTTGTTAAAACTCTTGCAATTGGTCCGACAATAAAAATTCCAGCCATCGCTGCCGGCGATTGTGTTAAATGCCATATAAATAAATTTAGCGCTACAAGGTAAATCCAGTCTCCTAATTTAGAAAAACCTAAGCCCACAATTAACATGCTGTATTTTCGAAGGATTTTCATGTTATCCCCCCCTTATTTTTCACTTTTGAGTTTTTCCAGTAAATATTTCAATAAGCTAGCCCATTATCAAAACATGTAGTTGTTTTAGTTCTGGACTGGGCACTTTAGTGATGAAACAATAAACTGGATAGAATTCCATTTATTCACCATAACTCTATTTATATATTATCAAAATATTGCATCAATTCTTTAAAGTTTTTTGACAAATAAATGACGAATTAAAATAACGTATTTTTATTATGTAAAGTGATAAGGACTAGTCATTTACCAATCAAAGAGCTTTTTTCACTACCTATGCATTTCTCACTTCTACCCGAACAATTCCTTCTTTATGCAATAAAAAAACTGAAGACAACAAGTCTGTCTTCAGTCAAAAGGAAATCCCTCTCATCTATTAAAATGCAATACGATTTGCTTCATAAGTAGCGATTTGCTCTTCGTATTTAAAGGTAAGGGCAATTTCATCCAAACCATTTAGCAATGTTTCTTTATAGTAAGGGTCGATGCTAAACTTATAAACTGCACCATCTTCACCCGTTACTGTTTGTGCTTCAAGACTAACTTCCAACGAGTATGGTTTTGCTAAGCCTTTAGCTAAAATTTCATCACATTCTGCTTCCGTTAGTTGGATTGGTAAAATCCCATTTTTGAAGCAGTTATTGTGGAAAATATCTGCGAATGATGGTGCAATCACTACATTGAAGCCGTAATCTAAGATTGCCCACGGTGCATGTTCACGAGAAGAACCACAGCCGAAGTTATCTTGTGCTACTAAAATTTTGGAGTCTTTGAACTCAGGTTTGTTTAACACAAAATCCTTTATTGCATTACCCTCTGCATCGAAGCGCCAATGGTAAAATAAATACTGCCCAAAACCTGTACGCTCAATACGCTTTAAAAACTCTTTCGAAATAATTTGGTCTGTATCGACATTTTTACGATCAAGTGGTGTTATCACACTTTTTACGATATTAATTGGTTCCATTTGCAATCATCCCTTCCGTGTAAATGGAAATTACACAGTTTCCTTTACGAATTCACGAACATCCACAAAATGACCAGCAATTGCTGCCGCTGCTGCCATTGGCGGTGAAACTAAGTGTGTACGAGAACCCGCTCCCTGACGTCCTTCAAAGTTACGGTTTGATGTTGATGCACAGCGTTCACCAGCTGGTACTACATCATCATTCATTGCCAGACACATCGAGCAACCAGTCTCACGCCATTCAAAGCCAGCATCTGTAAAGATTTTATCTAATCCTTCTGCTTCTGCTTGTTGTTTCGTCGAATAAGAGCCTGGTACAACGATCGCTGTTACATTTCCATGCACCTTACGCCCTTTGATGACATCTGCTGCTGCACGTAAATCACTGATGCGTGAATTTGTGCAAGAACCGATAAATACGTGTTGAATATCGATTGAGGTTAGTGGTTGACCTTCCTCTAAGCCCATGTAGGAAAGTGCTTTACGAAGAGCCGCTTTATCTGACTCATCCTCATAATCTGCTTGTGTTGGAACTTGACTTGACACACCTGAACCCATGGACGGATTCGTTCCCCAAGTGATAATTGGCTCAATGTCTTCCGCTTGAATGATTCGAACTGTATCATATGTCGCATCTTCATCGGATGCTAAACTTAACCAATAATCTGCCGCTTCCTCAAACTTTTCTCCTTGTGGTGCATGTTTACGTCCACGGATATAATCAACAGTTGTTTGGTCAGGAGAAATTAACCCTGCCTTTGCACCTGCCTCAATTGACATATTACAAATTGTCATTCGTTCTTCCATAGAAAGTTTGTGGATAGCCTCTCCAGTGAATTCCACAATATGTCCTGTGCCGACACCGATACCGAATTTAGCAATAATCGCTAGAATAATATCTTTTGCAGCTACACCGACTGATAGCTCACCTTCTACACGAATTTCCATTGTTTTTGGCTTGTTTTGCCATAGGGTTTGTGTTGACAATACATGTTCTACCTCAGATGTACCAATACCGAAGGCAATCGCTCCGAAGGCACCATGTGTAGACGTATGGGAATCACCACAGACAATCGTTTTACCAGGCTGAGTTAAACCTAGCTCAGGGCCAATTACGTGGACAATTCCTTGGTCAGGGTGCCCCATCCCTGCAAGCTCGACACCAAATTCTTCAGCGTTTTTAGCTAATGTCTCAATTTGGTTACGTGCAATTGGATCCTGAATCGTCGGTAGATTTTTTGTAGGCACGTTATGATCCATTGTCGCAAAACTTAAATCTGGACGACGCACTTGACGTCCGTTCAAACGTAGACCTTCAAAAGCTTGCGGAGAAGTTACTTCATGAATTAAATGGAGATCAATATATAACAGGTCCGGTTTGCCCTCTTCCTGATAAACGATATGTTTATCCCAAATCTTTTCAATTATATTTTTGCCCATTATCTTCACTCATTTCTTAAATGTATGTTGTCATAATGCTTTCTGAAACAAAGCTTGTATCTATTTCGTTAATTACTTTATCTGTCCATTCATTTGTCGACAGTATACGAGCGCCGTCACGTGCAAGATCTGCAGTGAAATAACCATCATCAAATACTGCACTTACAGCACGCTCGATTTCTGCCGCTTCTTCTTTTAAGCCAAATGAATATTGTAGCAACATAGCAACTGAAAGAATTGTTGCTGCCGGATTAGCTACACCTTGACCTGCAATTTCTGGTGCTGAGCCATGTACTGGTTCATATAGTCCAAAATTATCTCCGCGAATGGACGCAGAAGGTAGTACGCCTAAAGAGCCTGTAATAACAGATGCTTCATCACTTAAAATATCTCCAAACATATTTTCAGTAACTACCACATCATATTGACTAGGATTTGTAATTAATTTCATAGCAACTGAGTCAACTAAATTATGCTCTACATGCACATCTGGATAATCCTTTTTCTTCGCTTCTACTACTTCGCGCCATAAACGACTTGTTTCAAGTACGTTTGCTTTATCAACAGAGCATAATTTGCCTCCACGTAAACGTGCTAATTCAAAGGCATTTTCAACGATACGCTCAACTTCTGCAGTTGAGTAAACCGTTGTATCAATCGCGCCATTCTCAGTACGCATACGTGGTTCCCCGAAGTATACGCCGCCTGTTAATTCACGTACAATCACTAGATCGACATTTTCGGCTACTTCACGCTTTAATGGTGAAGCATCTAGTAAACTCGGGAACGCCTTTACTGGACGAAGATTTGCGAATAAGTCAAAATGTTTGCGAATACGTAATAATCCTTTTTCTGGACGCAATTCAGGTGGGTTATTATCCCATTTCGGACCACCAACCGCTCCAAGTAAAACTGCGTCACTATTTTCGCACATCTCAATTGTTTCATCTGGTAGTGGATTATTGTGTTGGTCGATGGCAGCGCCTCCGATTGTTGCATACCCTAAATGGAATGTATGGTTGAATCGCTTACCAATCACCTGTAATACACGTACAGCAGAAGCAACAACCTCTGGCCCAATTCCGTCACCAGGAAGTACTGTAATTTTTTTCTCCATCGTCAAAACACCTTTCTTTGTATAGCGTTGACTACGCTATTTTAGTAAGACTCTCACCTATTTTTAATAGGTGAGGTCATCAATATTACGACTACATGTAATTGGCATAATTGCATCCGGAATCGGCTTTGTGCTTGCACAAAGAACTCCTTTCCGATTCCGTGACATCCGCCGGAGGCTTTAACTTCTTTCAGCGGGTGTTTTGGACACCCGCTGAAAAGTAGCTTAAATCCGTATTCATCTCATTATCTATAGAGGTGGGAGATTTCTGTACCTGTCGCTTCACTTTCGCTACAAAAGACATTTGCTGAAAGAAGTTAAAACCTGCGACATTTACAGAAGATTGAAGATCGATTAACTTACAGGCTGTGCACGAAGGCTTGCTTGTATCAAATGACGGTTAATGGCATTTAAATAAGCTTTTGCCGATGCTTCTAAAACATCATGTGATGAGTTTCGTCCAGTTGTCGATACATCATCGTATCGGATATTAATCACGGCTTCACCTAGTGCATCTCGTCCCTTACCGACAGACTTAACACGGTAATCAATCACATGAATATCCCCTTGTACAAGTTGCTCAAGCGTATTGAAAATAGCTTCCACTGAACCTGAACCTGTTGCAACAACTGTCTTCTCTAGACCTTCTGGTGTTAAAACAATCGCCGTTGCTGTTGGAATATTTTCTGTGCCATATTGCACCTGTACCATCTTTAGTTCAAAGAGTGGAACATCTTCTATTTGAATTTGCTGTTCTGTAAGAAGCGTTAGTAAATCTTCTTCCGTAATTTCTTTTTTACGGTCAGCCAATTTTTTAAATTCAGTAAATGCTTTATTTAGTTTTTCATCCGAAAGATGGAAGCCCATTGTTTCTGCTCGGTCACGGAATGCTGCGCGACCTGAGTGTTTACCAAGAACGAGCGGTACCTCCCCTTCACCAATAAGAGCAGGTGAAATAATCTCATACGTTTCAGGATTTTTTAACACACCATCTTGGTGGATACCTGATTCGTGTGCAAATGCGTTTTTACCAACAATAGCTTTATTCGGCTGAATAACCACATTTGTGAGCTTACTGACTAATTGAGATGTACGCTTAATTTCTTGTAAATGAATACCTGTTTCTACAGGGTACATATCTTTACGGATATGAAGGGCAACTGCGATTTCTTCAAGCGCAACATTTCCAGCGCGCTCCCCGATACCGTTAATCGTACCCTCTACTTGTGAGGCACCATTTTCAATGGCAGCAATCGTGTTAGCGGTTGCCATCCCTAAATCATCATGGCAATGGGCAGAGAATTTTACCTTGTCAGCACCTTTAACGTTTTCAAGTAGGAATTTAAATAATGCACCATATTCTTGAGGTGATGCATATCCTACTGTGTCAGGTACATTAATGGTTGTCGCACCTGCCGCAACAACTTCATTCATAATACGTACTAAAAAGGCACGATCTGAACGGAATGCATCTTCTGCAGACCATTGTACAAGCGGAAAGAATTTTTTCGCATACTTTACAGCTTCCACCGCTTGTTCTACCACTTGATCAGGTGATTTTTTTAGCTTGTATTCCATATGAATTGGAGAAGTTGCTAGGAAAATATGAATGTGTGGCTGTTCGGCCACTTTAATCGCATCCCATGTTGTGTCGATATCTTTTTGTACACAGCGGGCTAATCCTGTTACGATAGAGTTTTTTACCGTTCCTGCAATACGATGTACCGCATCAAAGTCACCGGGTGACGAAGCAGGAAAACCTGCTTCAATAATTGTCACTCCTAGGCGCTCCAGTTGCTTGGCGATTTCAATCTTCTCTGCGGTGTTTAGATTAATCCCAGCAGATTGTTCGCCGTCGCGAAGTGTTGTATCGAAAATATCAATTTTTCGCACTTGTCGCCACTTCTCTCACCACTTTTTCTTTACCTTCGTTGATGAATGGCATCATTGCACGTAATTTAGCACCAACTTCTTCGATTTGGTGATTTGCACCAGCTTCTTTGAATTTTGTATAGTCTGGACGACCGTTTTCGTTTTCTTGAATCCAGCGACGAGCGAATGTACCATCTTGGATATCCGTTAATACATCTTTCATACGAGCTTTTACAGAATCGTCGATAATACGTGGTCCTGCTACATAGTCACCCCACTCAGCTGTATCTGATACTGAGTAACGCATTGTTGCCATACCACCTTCAAACATTAGGTCAACAATTAATTTTAGTTCGTGAAGAGTTTCAAAGTACGCTAATTCTGGTTGATAGCCAGCTTCTACTAATGTTTCAAACCCTGCTCTTACTAATTGTGTAGCACCACCGCACAGTACTGCTTGCTCACCGAATAAATCAGTTTCAGTTTCTTCTTTGAATGATGTTTCAAGTAAACCGCCACGAGCTGCACCGATTCCTTTACCGTAAGCTAGAGCTAAATCTTTTGCTTGACCAGTTGCATCTTGATGAATTGCGAATAAGCCTGGTACACCAGCACCTTCTTGGAACTGACGACGAACTAAGTGTCCTGGACCTTTCGGTGCAACTAAAAATACGTCCACATCTGCTGGTGGTGTAATTTGACCGAAGTGAATGTTGAAGCCGTGTGCAAACATAAGTGCTTTACCTGCTTCAAGATGTGGAGCAATTTCAGCCTCATATACAGCTTTTTGACGCTCATCTGGAAGTAAAATTTGGATAACATCTGCTTCTTGCGCTGCTTCAGCAACAGTCTTTACATCTAATCCATCCGCTTTTGCTGCATCGAAAGATCCGCCTGGACGAACTCCTACTACTACATCGAACCCTGACTCTTTAAGGTTTAGTGCATGTGCATGACCTTGTGAACCATAACCGATGATTGCGATTTTTCTCCCTTTTAATACGTCCTCGTTGATGTTTTGATCATAATACATAGTAGCCATTGTTTGTTTCCTCCTAATTTTTGGTTTGTTTTTTTAACTCCGGATGCCAGTAAACCACTAAGGGCTATGTATCCAAAGCTATCCATTTTATATGCAAACTATTTTAAAATAGAGAGCTGCGTAGTTGAGATTTTTTGTGTTTCACGAACAGATGCAGTAGCCCCTGTACGCGTTAATTCTTTAATACCATAAGGTCTAATTAGTTCAATAAAGGCATCAATCTTATCGGGATCCCCTACTACTTGATAGGTGACAACGTTTTTCGCTGTATCAATAATTTGTGGACGGAATGGTTCAACAATTGAATTCATTTCCAGTCGTAAATTTGGTGGTGAAATTACCTTTACAAGCGCTAACTCGCGTAGCACGATTGATTTATCTGTAATGTCATTGACCTTTAACACATCAATTTGCTTTGATAATTGCTTCACTAGTTGTTCAATTTTACGCTCATCCTCTACGTTTACAACAAAAGTCATTTTCGAAGAGTTTGGCTGTTCAGTATGACCAACTGTGATTGATTCAATATTAAATTGACGCTTCATAAGTAAGCCTGTTACACGGTTTAAGACACCACTTTGGTTAATCACTGTTACTGTAATTACTCGTTTCAATTCTTTTTCACCCCAATCATTTCATGTAAGCCTTTGCCTGGTGCTACCATTGGGTAAACACATTGAAGTTGTTTTACACGACAATCAATTAACACTGGCTCATCAGAAAGTAGTGCCTCACGGAAAATACTCTCCGCTTCATCGATTGTGTTAATTCGATAGCCCTTCAGATCATATGCATCAGCTAATTTAACAAAGTCTGGTTGGATCGGCATAAGTGAAGATGAATAACGCTCCTCATAGAATGTTTCTTGCCATTGGCGTACCATTCCTAAACAGCTGTTATTTAAAATCACGATTTTTACCGGTAAGTTGAATTCTTGCAGTATAGAAAGCTCTTGCGCAGTCATTTGGAATCCTGCATCACCCACAATAGAAACAACTTTTTTGTCTGGCTTCGCAAACTGGGCGCCAATTGCAGCCGGGAAGCCGAAGCCCATCGTACCAAGTCCACCAGACGTTACCCATCCATGATCATTGTTTAATCGATAATATTGAGCAGCCCACATTTGATGCTGGCCAACATCTGTCGTGACAATTGCATTACCTTCTGTAATTTTATGCACAAGCTCTAATGCTTCCTGCGGTAAAACTTCTTTGTCCCCCGGCTCCTTGCTGTACCATAATGGATATTCCTTTGTATGATTATTTAAGAATGTTAGCCAGTCTGTTGTATCTGGACCATCGAAGTCTTTTTTCAATAATGCTTTTAAAGCTTCTTTGGCATCTGCAACGATTGGAATATCTGTCGGCACGTTTTTTCCAATTTCCGCTGGATCAATATCGATGTGTACGATTGTTGCATGTGGAGCAAATGTTGCCAAATTACCAGTTAAACGGTCATCAAAACGAGCTCCGATATTCAACAATAAGTCTGATTTTGTAATAGCTGTATTCGCTGTTACAGTTCCATGCATGCCTGCCATTCCGATGAATAATTCATGCTCTCCATGGATTGAACCAAGTCCTAGCAAAGTGTTTGCTACTGGAATTTGGTATTTTTCAGCGAATGCAGTTAACTCTTCTTTGGCATCTGCAAAGAGTACACCAGCACCAGCTAAAATAACTGGATTTTTGGCCAACGAGATCGCCTGTATAGCCTTTTGAATTTGTAAATAATTTGGTTTGTACGTTGGTTGATAACCTGGTAAATATATTTCTTCAGGAGCCTGTGGTGGATTCTCTACATCAAATAACATTTGAGACACGTTTTTCGGGAAATCTACAACAACAGGACCCTTTCGACCAGTACTTGCAATATGGAAGGCCTCTTTAACAATACGCGGGATATCATTAACATCCTGCACCTGATAATTGTGCTTCGTAATTGGTGTCGTAATGCCCATAATATCTGCTTCTTGGAAAGCATCAGTACCAATCACAGCTGTTGAAACTTGACCTGTGAATACAACTAATGGAATGGAATCAATCATCGCATCAGCAATACCCGTTACTAAGTTCGTTGCCCCCGGGCCACTAGTTGCAATAACAACACCAGGTTTATTGGAAACACGTGCATAACCTTCCGCTGCATGGATTGCACCTTGTTCATGTCTAGTTAAAATATGGCGAATCGGATTTTTATACATGGCATCATAAATTGGTAGTACCGCTCCACCTGGGTAACCAAAAACAATGTCAACACCTTGTTCATGTAGTGCCTGCACTAATACGTCAGCACCATCTTTCGCTTGATAGGTTTGTTCAGCTTTTGCTGATGTTGCTAATTCTTCTTTTTCATCGATAGAAACATTCGTACTCATCAAATATGCCTCCTTCTTATCATTCAATTTCACATCAGTAATGCGCATCAGTAAAGTATTACTCTCTCCTTGAAAAGAGATGACAGACTTTTTTTAACGTCGTTAAAAAAAAATAAAAAGCCTTTTTCTCCACACGCAAAGAACTACCTTACGTAGGGATGAAAAAGACTTTCCATGGTACCACCCTTTTTTATAGCAAATAATTGCTACCTCGTGAATAAATGTCAGCATTTATGCACCAATGCGAAATAATTCGCATTCAAAATGGTGTCATAAATCATTTATTCATTAATAACGAGCACTTTCGATTATGCCCGGAGCTATCTAATGGCGAACACGCGTTTAATAGCTCGCTCCGAGGGGATGTCGGATCTAGTTGTATCGCCGGCTTCCAGCACGACCGGCTCTCTGGTAGATACAAGGCTCTAGAACCTTTAACCTCATCAACGCTTTAACTTTTTAAATTTTTAAATTTTCATAACGCCACCTGTAGAGGCGTTTGTTACTAATTTAGAATATCTTGCTAGCCAACCGCGTTTAATTTTCGGTTCAAAGACCGGTAATTTTGCACGGCGCTCCGCTAATACTTCATCTGAAACTTCTAAATTGATCGTACGATTTGGTAGATCAATTGTGATCACGTCACCGTTCTCTACTAAAGCGATAGGACCGCCTTCTGCTGCCTCTGGTGAAATATGTCCGATCGAAATACCGCGAGATGCACCGGAGAAACGTCCATCTGTGATTAACGCAACCTTTGTACCTAGACCGCGACCTTGAATCGCAGACGTTGGTGCAAGCATTTCAGGCATCCCTGGGCCACCTTTTGGTCCTTCATAGCGAATGACGACTACATGACCCTCTTCAACCGTTCCATTATCGATATTTTCCTGTGCCGCTTCTTGTGACTCAAAGACGATTGCTTCGCCCCTGAATACTTTGATAGAAGGGTCAACAGCTCCTACTTTAATAACTGAACCTTCTGGCGCGATATTACCAAATAAAACCGATAAACCACCAACTGGGCTATAAGGGTTATCTTTCGTACGAATAACTTCAGCATTTGTAATATGATAATCCTTTACAAGCTCTTCCATTGTCACGCCTGCAACTGTTGGTCGATCTGGGTGAATAGCACCTGGAATAGATACCAATTCATTAATAATGGCACTAACGCCACCTGCTTTATTTATATCATCCATTGAAATATCTGAAGCAGGCATAATTTTCGCTAGATACGGAACACGCTCTGCTACTTTATTAATATCTTCAATGTTATAATCGATTTCAGCTTCATTGGCGATTGCTAATGTATGGAGGACTGTATTTGTCGAACCACCCATCGCCATATCAAGTGCAAATGCATCATCAATTGCTTCTTTAGTAATAATGTCACGAGGCTTGATGTCCTCTTTAATCATACGGATTAATTGTTTAGCAGCTTCTTTAATAAGCTTATGGCGCTCTTCAGAAGTAGCTACGATTGTTCCATTACCAGGTAAAGCTACTCCTAGCATTTCCATTAAGCAGTTCATAGAGTTTGCAGTAAACATTCCTGAACATGAACCACATGTTGGGCATGCATTATTTTCAATATCTAACAGCTCTTCAGATGACATTTTGCCTGATTTATGAGCTCCTACACCTTCAAAAACTGAAGTTAATGAAAGTTGCTTGCCAGTAGCAGAAATACCTGCCTCCATTGGACCACCAGATACGAAAATTGATGGTACGTTCGTACGAACTGCTGCCATTAACATTCCAGGTGTAATTTTGTCACAGTTTGGAATATAGAATACGCCATCAAACCAGTGTGCATTAATAACAGTTTCAGCAGAGTCTGCGATAATTTCACGGCTTGGCAACGAGTAACGCATACCAATGTGCCCCATTGCAATACCATCATCTACACCGATTGTGTTAAATTCGAATGGAATTCCACCCGCTTCAATAATGGCCTCTTTGACAACATCAGCAAATGTACGTAAATGAACGTGACCTGGTATAATGTCGATATAAGAATTACAAACCCCAATAAATGGCTTGCCTAAATCTTTCGCTTTTACTTTGCCTGTTGCATATAAAAGACTTCGATGTGGCGCACGATCTACGCCTACTTTAATCATGTCACTTCTCATTTTAAACGCCCCTCATTTATTGCTATGTTCGTTGCTATATACGAAATGTTCTGTCTATTTTATTTTTGCGTATATATTAATCGCCTAAGACAACTAACTGCTGTAACGAACTTTTTAAATTGTTGTTATCATAGTACGAAAAAAAGGTCTCGTCAACAGTATTTTTTGAATTATCTAAACAATTTAAAAAATCTACAAAATTTGAAATCGTTTTCATGCTGATTAATTGTCGTTTTTATCTCGCTTCTGTGAATATTTTGACATTTCGTTCAAATTTTAATTTTTTTAATAATCAACCAACATTTTTGCCAAATCTTTCAACGGCGACGAACTGCCATGAAGGAGATAGCGCTTATAATGTAAATAACTTTCTTAAGTAACCTGTCAAAAACACATTATCAGGATCATATTGACTTCGAATAGCTAAAAACTTTTCGATATCTGGGTATAGCTCATATACATAATTAGCAGTTAAATGACTTAGTTTGCCCCAATGTGGTCGTCCCTTATATTTCTTCATCATCGTATGGACCCATTCAAAATAAGGCCCTTCCTGCATTCCTTTATACATATGAAAGGCAATAAACGCAGATTCTTGCCCTTGGGTAGGGCTTAAAAAACCTGCTTCACCTGCTGTCGTCCGACATTCTAATGGAAAATGCACATTAAAAATTCCACTTTTAAAGGTTGCGTGGATCTCCTCCATACATGACTCAAATTGCGTTAAAGGAATAGCATATTCACTTTCTTGGAACTTTACGCTCCGTGGAGACGGATAAATTTCATAGCTAATCCCCATTTTCTCCCCTTCGACAACATTGGCTGCTGCTAAGTTACTCATAGCACCACTAAACGATGGCTTCCATTTACAAAGCTCTGACATAGCAAAAAAAGCACCGTTCTCTACTATTTGAAGTTTCAATGTTTCAATTCTCTTACTCCATTCACTCTGATAAACAGGCGCTATAGCGTTCATACGCTTCAATTGAATTGTTTCACTACCAGGGAAATAAAACCACTCGACATGTCGATGCTGTCGAATATCTTCAGCAAATATCGCCAGCCCATTTGCTAAAGTATCTCTTGTGCTTACATAATGTAAACTGTAAAGAGGGATTACCTTGATCGTTACTTTCACAAGCACACCAAGCATACCTAATGAAACATGTAAAGCTTCAGATAAATCATCCATTCCTCTCATATGCTCCCTATAAGTACCTGTACCATCTACAAAACCCCACCTTGTTACTACTGAGGATAACGACCCGAGTGTTACACCCGTTCCATGGGTACCTGTTGACACTGCTCCTGCAATGGTTTGCTCTTGAATATCTCCCATATTTATTAGAGCAAAGCCATGCTTCGCAAGTAATGGGCCTATTTCATATAAGTAAGTTCCAGCCCAAAGAGTCGCTTCTTGTTTCTCCTCATTCACAGCAATAAGCCCACGCATATTATGTAAAGAAAGTGCCATATGCTCAGGCATCGCAACAGCGCTAAAGGAGTGAGCTGCACCTGTGACTCGAATCGTTTTTCCTAATTCACGTGCATGCCCCACGATATTTGTAACCTCTTCAATAGATCGAGGTAAGTACATTTCAGATGGATAAGAGATTACATTACCTGCCCAGTTTGTCCACTTCTCCCCATTTTTCCATTTATCTATAGAAAACATTGTCCATCCCCCCTATAGGTTGTATAAGCTCCTATATACTTATGCCCTCTAACTCCATGTAGTTTTTGAAATCTTTCACAAAGTTCTCCAGCCTTAGCGTGTCGGAAATATAGCGTGTCCCCTACATGAACTTTTTTATGTTTTACCTTAACGGGTGTCTGAACTTCTCCTACGCCTTCTAGGTTAAGATATGAAAAAAAGGTTGGTTCATAGAATACCGGTAATCGATCAGCACTAATTGCCCCAGACGCCGTATAGCCTCCGCCGTGACAAACAACAATATTTTTTTCTGGCTTTCTTGTAACACTTAAAGCAAATCCAGCTGCCTTTTCTAGCTGTAAATGCGTAAATTGGTCAAACAAAGCTGGTGCATAAAATGCAGAGCCAACCGTAATTTCTGTTACCTCCTTCTGATGTGCCGTGTATGCCATACTTCCCGAACCACCACCATTTACAAAGTGCAAGCTTGGAAAATATGCTTTTATATGAGCAATGGCTAATCTACGAAACTGGGTAACTTGCTTTTTAGCTTGCAATTGCATTACTTCAATAAACTTTCCTTTCACAGCATTAGCTGGACGATTACCAACTCCTGCAATTTGAGCCTCGTAGCCCATCGCTCCAACCACTTCAATAAATGCTTGATTTTTAATATATTCGAGGAATGGTGTTAGTAACTCAAGTGAATGAAGCGAAGAGCGCTTTGTACCAAAATAAAGCAGCTTAAAATCAGTGGATACATTAATATCAATACATACTCGCACACGAACCCCTAGCTCTCGCCCTAGTTTCGCCAAAAATCGGACATGTTCCCACTTATCGACCATAAAAGTGACAGTTTTTTCTGCCTTTACAAAGTGTAATAACTGTCGAACAGCAGCCTCTTCCATCACCGGATATCCTAGTAGTAAATCATCAAAATGCTGTTTAAGTAAAAAGATTGTTTCTGCTGCAGTAAATGTCATAAACCCCTTCACATTGGGGAGATTATTTTGTAAATAGCGTAATATCTCTATAGAACGAATCGATTTCGTAGCAATACGTATATTTTTCTGCCCACAGGAGTCGTGTACAGTCGCAATATTGTGATCCAGTGCATCAAAGTCCAACCAAGCAAATGGACGCTCTAGTTCATGGAACGCTCGATCAAATCTAGTGGTCATCCTATCACTCCTTTATTTGTACTTTGTCTTTGACATTTACCGAGAAAATTCCTTTTAATAAGTTTTTTCTATGCAAATTCTATCAGGACAAATAAAAAACAACCGTGGACATTTAATCAAATTTGCCTTCACGGTTGTTTTAATTATGGACAAGCATTTAACTCACCTTTCTATTTTTTAAGAGATTACGAGGAGAATATAAAATCCGCCGCTAAGTTTAATAACACTAGCAGATGTAAACCTGCAATAAGAAATCCTTGGCGATTTAAACGTTTCATAGCTGTCATATTCATATAGACCACTCTCCTTTTTTCACATTATACGCTCAGAAAAATCAATTTTCAAACTATTCGTAATATTAAATTTGATTCATTTTTCTGACAAACAGGCCCAAATATGGCATGATAAAAGGTGAAATTATACCTATAGGGAGCGTGAAAAGGTTGAAAAAGGCTTTATTAGTAATTGATTATACGTATGATTTTGTCGCTTCTAATGGAAAACTAACATGTGGGGAGCCCGGTCAAGCATTAGATAAAAAAATTTCATCCTTAATTCAAAAATTTATTGCTGACAAAGAATTTGTTGCTTTTGCGAATGATCTACATGAGGAAGATGATCCATTCCACCCTGAAACTAAACTCTTTCCTCCTCATAATATTCGCGGCACTAAAGGACGCCATTTATACGGGCAAGTTGGTGAACTGTATAACCTTCACAAAGATAAAGTGATGTGGCTCGACAAAACACGTTATAGCGCATTTGCCGGAACCAATTTATCGATTTTATTGAATGAGCGAGGCATCAAAGAAATTCATTTAGTTGGCGTTTGTACTGATATTTGTATTTTACATACAGCAGTTGATGCATATAATTTGGGCATTTCAACGGTTGTTTATGCAGATGGTGTTGCAAGTTTTGATGCTGCAGGTCATGAATGGGCATTGCGCCATTTTGAACATACATTAGGTGCAACAGTTATTAAGTAATCAATTTGTTTTAGCGTAATTGTAGTTGTCTTCGCCACAGAAAACACTTACAGATATTTTTTGCGCGAAAGCGAAGCGGCAGCAACAAAATAGGTTTTATCTGTGTAAAAGCGATAGCATCAGCTGAATAAAGATAAAAACCTTATTGTGAATTTGTAATAATTACTAAGAAGCAAGACGCGTAATATACTCCATTCCGGGCATAACTAAGCAATCGCCATTATATCTTAGTTTAAGGAGATGAAAAAAATGATTAGCTTCATTTGGTATTTAATCATCGGCGGAGTATTAGGTTGGTTAGCTGGCGTCATTTTAGGTAAAAATGTACCTGGCGGCATAATCGGAAATATTGTTGCAGGGGTTGTCGGTTCGTGGATCGGTAGTATGGTTCTTGGCAACTGGGGTTGGCGAGTTAGTAATTTTTACGTATTCCCAGCATTAATTGGTGCCGTCGTGCTGATCTTCATTGTAAGCATTATTTTAAAGGGTATGCGTAAAGCAACCTAAATATGTAATAAAGAGCCATCATTTTTGATGGCTCTTTACTTGTTGTAAAAAAACAGATCAAGGAAATGATGAGATCATTAGTTCCCGGTTTTCTTTATAAAGAAAAGTAACGGCTTGTTAATAATGGCTTTATTGTTTCGGCAAAATGAATGGTTGATTTCCGTTCCAACTGGGCGCTTTCCTGGGGGCGTCCGATGAGCCGCTTCACTCGCGATGCTCGCTCCAGGGTCTCGGGCCAACATGATGTTGGTCACGAAGGCGTTATCACAGGATGTGATGCTCTTAGCCTTCGTTCCTCTATTGCTGATCCCCAAGGAGTCGCCCAGTCTCCACTCCAATCAACCACAACATTTACCTCTGGCAACAAAGCGAAACCCAACATAACATTTCAGGACTCGACTCCCATCAGGACTGCTTCCTTTAGCTCATCATGATAGTCATTATATAAATTGAAATAATGTAACACCTTTTTAACATATTCATCACTGTGATTATACTTAAAAACAGCTTGCTCTATATGACCATCTGCTGCACCATTTTTCGATAAATAATTGGCGGCACTATATATAGCGTCCTCAATATCATAAGGATCTGCAATGCCGTCACCATTAGCATCTACGCCATATCCACCATATTTTTTAATGGCTTCTAAATTCATTAATTCTGCCTTCGATATATCCCCTTTTCCTAATCCCGAGCAGGAAGGATGTTGCCAACCGACAAATGTACAAGGCATAAATTGCATCGGACCTTCAGCCCCAGCTGATGAAACAAGCGATTTCATTGTAGAAAAGCGTGTTTCAATTCGATGATGGGCGGCAAGCAACGTCCAAGGCACACCGTATTTCTCTTCCGCTGCTACATAGATGGGAATATATTGCTCAGGAATGTTCATATCGAAATTTTGTTGAATTTCTTCTAGTTCTTTTTGCTTTGCTAATTTTTCAAATATAGTTAATGTTTGCAGTTCCTTCCATGCAAAAAAGGCGAAAACACAAACAGTTATCGCTATTGGTATTAATAAAGCTATCATGCCTAATTGAACGGAAGGCGATAGCATCGGTTTTGTCTTCTTTTTTTTCGCCATATGTCACACCTAATCTATTATGCTACTTCTATTTTACCAAACTTACGTTTTATGTAGTACATTTTTCTGATTATAATTACCCCTATTTTAACAGTTGAAAAGATAGGGAAAAATATAGTAAAATATAATTCGGTTAATTTTTATGGATAATTATAGGGAGGAATTTGTTTTGTGGAAAGACTTTAAAGAGTTTGCTATGAAAGGCAATATTGTCGATCTAGCAGTGGCAGTAGTAATCGGTGGTGCTTTCGGTAAAATTGTTACCTCCTTAGTTGAAAATATCATTATGCCATTAGTCGGTGTCTTAACTGGTGGTATTGATTTAACAAAAAGCTTTGCTTTTGGTTCAGGTGATGCTCAAATAAAATTTGGTGTATTTTTACAGTCTATTCTTGACTTTTTCATTATCGCCTTTGCAATTTTCATGGCATTACGAATTATGACCAAACTATCTCGTAAAAAAGAAGAGGCTGTTGTGGAAGAACCAGCACTAGAGTTGGATTCTAAAGAAGAGCTTCTAAAAGAAATTCGAGATTTATTAAAAAAAGAACAAGCTTAAACCATATTTAAAAAGAATCTGTCTACTTACCTCGGATATGACGCGGTAAGTGGCAGATTCTTTTTTATTGAAGAGATTTTTTATGGTCGCATGTTCCATGGTTCAAATACGCCCACATGTTTTTCCGGTATTTCTTGTTTTATTGCATCAATAATTCCTTGGGCAATTTCATTATTTGTTAGCTATCTCGAGGAGTTGTTCTTTTCTATGACAAATCCAAGTTTCACTACTCTATATACTATATAGAAGGTAAATAACTTTTGGTACGGTCATTTTTTACGAAAGAGCTACTTCCTTTTATATGGGATAAAATCAAATTTTTTGTAGTAGGAATTACTTCTAAAAGAGACTCCCAAACTCTTTTATCAGAGCCGTGAATCCAAGCAATAATACAATCAAATGATCCATTTGTTTGCTGAGACTTTTTTAATGCCAATTTAAAGCTATTGTAATTCGTATAATCAACTAATAAGGGTGACAATTTCGAATCATTTTTAACATCATTTATCAAATTTTGCATTTTCTTTTGTTGTCTCCCGATTACGGTTACAGGATTACCTTGCTGTATAAGCCATAAAGAAACATCCTTTAGCATTCCTGTTCCACCTATTACTAACCAATTTTTCATATAATTTTCCTCCCTCACTTATCTCCTACTATTCCTAGACGATTTAATTTAAATAATCTCTCTAATTTTCTGAAATTACCTTGTCCTTCTTAAGTATACATGTTAAATTGGTAACAATTATTTAGAATATTGGGACAAGAAGTTCTAGTCTTTTAGATATTTTGACTCCCGTTATTATGATGAAGAAAAGAGTGACGACATGACAAACAGCAGAAGTATTGAAACAAAACTTGTACAACTTGGGAATTTAAGTGATCCGATAACAGGTGCTGTCAACCCACCAATCCATTTATCGACAGCTTACAAACATACAGGTATCGGTGAATCCACTGGTTTTGATTACACACGTACAAAAAATCCAACTCGTGCCCTATTAGAAGCAGGAATTGCTGATTTAGAAGGCGGAGATATGGGCTTTGCCTGTAGCTCTGGTATGGCGGCCATTCAACTAGTTCTATCCTTGTTTAAACCAGGTGATGAATTAGTGGTGCCTGATGATTTATATGGTGGTACATATCGTCTTTTTAATTTCTTTGAAGAAACATATAATATTAAGCCTGTCTACTCAAAATTTGAATCGGTTGAACAGGTAGAAGCATTAATCAACGACAATACGCGTGCTCTATTCATTGAAACGCCGACTAATCCCCTTATGCAAGAATTTGATTTGCAAATATATGCGGAATTAGCTCACAAACATGGGGCATGGTTAATTGTCGATAACACGTTCTATACACCATATTTCCAACGTCCAATCGAATTAGGTGCAGACATTGTCCTTCATTCGGCGACTAAATATATTGGCGGACATAATGATGTGTTAGCTGGTTTAGTTGTCGCTAAGGGGGCTGAATTAGCAGAACGCATTGGCTTTATTCATAATGGTAGCGGTATGGTATTAGGTCCAATGGATTCCTGGTTACTTATTCGTGGATTAAAAACATTGCATCTTCGATTAAAGCAGCACGATGCAAACGCAAAAGCAATTGCTGCCTATTTAGAGGAGGAAAAGCTTGTAACAGACGTACTCTACACAGGAAAAGGTGGTATGCTTTCATTCCGCTTGAAAAAAGCCGAGTGGGTTGACCCATTCCTTCGAAACTTGAAGTTAATTACATTCGCTGAAAGTCTTGGTGGTGTTGAAAGCTTTATTACGTATCCTGCTACTCAAACACATGCGGATATGCCTTATGAAGAGCGCATTGAACGTGGTGTTTGTGACCGATTACTCCGCTTCTCTATTGGAGTTGAAGAGGCTGAAGATTTAATTGCGGATTTAAAACAAGTATTCGATATCCTTAGAAAAGAGGCTTAATGATGAAGCAGCATATTGAAACAAGCCTAATTCACGCAGGTGTTCGTGACGGCTATGAAAATAAAAAAGGTGCAGTGAATGTGCCTATGTATTTATCATCTACTTTCCATCAGGAGCGTATCGATGAATTCGGCGAATATGATTATGCACGTTCTGGCAACCCTACACGTGATGCATTAGAAAAAGCAGTAGCAGAGCTTGAAGGTGGTGTACGAGCACATGCATATTCTTCTGGAATTGCCGCTGTATCTGCGGCATTAATGTTATTATCTCAAGGTGATCATATGGTCATTACGGAGGATGTTTATGGAGGAACATACCGCTTCGTCTCAAAGGTCTTACCACGTTTCGGTATTTCTCATACTTTCGTCGATTTCACAGATTTAGCGGCGGTAGAAGCAGCCATTACACCAGCTACAAAGCTACTATATATGGAAACACCGTCGAATCCAACACTTGGTATCACAGATATTCGCGGAGTAGTAGCACTTGCCAAGCAGCATAATTGCTTAACGTTTTTAGATAATACTTTTATGACACCTTTACACCAACGTCCACTTGAGCTAGGTGTCGATGTTGTTATTCATAGTGCTACAAAGTTTTTATCTGGACACTCCGATATTATCGCAGGATTAACAGTCACTGCTGACGAAAAGATTGGTCAGGATCTTTACTTTATCCAAAATTCATTCGGCAATATATTAGGTGTACAGGACTGCTTTACTTTATTGCAAAATATGAAAACAACAGATGTGCGTTTTAGTCGATCTACTGAATCGGCACAAAAAATTGCGGAGTTTTTAGACACAAATGCTCTTGTCGAGCAAGTATACTACCCAGGGCTTGCATTGCATCCTGGTTATGAGATTCATCAAAATCAGACCACGAGTGCAGGTGCAGTACTATCCTTCCGCCTACCAAGCTATGAAGCTGCAAAAGCACTTGTAGAAGCGATGAAAATTCCAGTGTTCGCTGTCTCTCTAGGTGGCGTTGAATCGATTTTATCCTACCCTGCTAAAATGAGTCATGCAGCAATGGAGCCTGAGGAGCGTGCAAAACGTGGTATTACTGATGGTTTATTACGTTTCTCAGTAGGGCTTGAGCATGTTGATGATCTAATCGCGGATTTCGCTCAAGCATTAGAAGTTGCCGCAAAGGCAATATAATAGAACAACCGCGTTTCCGAAATTTAGGAACGCGGTTTTGTTAATCTTGTACCGTCTAGATGATTCAGTTGTTCACACGTGCTAGCACTCGATATAAATAATCTCCATGTCCCTTCGCTAGTGTTACTTCTAGTTCATCTGATATCCAGTAAAATGAAAATTCTAAGCCTGCCTCGTTTACACCTGTCGGACAATGCTTCCATGAATCTCTTTTTTCATTTGTCGTTAAATGATAAAAATAGCGCTTTTGTAATACCCCTGAATGATGATTAAAATAATCTTGGGCAATTAACCCTTTAACGACTAAATTGGCTAACCCTGTTTCCTCAAACATCTCACGAGTTACAGCTTCTAGCGGTGTTTCCCCTTCCTCTACCGTGCCTTTAGGAATTTGAATCCCTGCTCCTTCTGTATTTTGCTCAAATACTAGCACTTGTAACTGACCCTCATGCTCTCTCGTAATATAGCCAAATGCTTTTTCAACAACTTGCATGAAGTCATCCCCTTTCTCAAAATTAATGTTACAATAAATAGAAAAATTGGAATTGTAGGTGAATAGTATTGAGTTCAATTATACGACATATGCAAAAGAATGACATCATTTCTGTGCAAGAAATTGCCAAAAAGAGTTGGCACCAAACATACGAAGGAATTATCCCTCACGAGGTTCAAGATCGTTTTTTACAAGTTGCTTATAGTAGGGACCGATTGCTAAGTCGTTTGGAAAATAGTCTATTTTTAGTTGCTATACTTGAAGAATCGATCGTAGGCTTTGCGAATTTTTCAAATGTTGTAGATGGAGAGGCAGAGCTATTCTCAATATATTTACTTCCTGAAACTCAGGGCAAAGGTATTGGTACAGCCCTATTACAAGAAGGGATCAAAACGCTTCCAGATTTAACGTCACTTTTAGTTTGTGTAGAAAAGGAAAATACGATTGGTATGAACTTTTACCATGCAAAGGGCTTTAAAAAAATAGAGGAATTTGATGAGTTATTTGATGATCATTTATTAAAAACAGTTAAACTTAGCTTAACACTAACTGCTTAGTGCAACGGAGTTAAAACTTACTCCGTTACACATTTTATATGTAATCTATGCAAGATGGATTTGCTCGGATTGGATGACAAGTGCTGTTACGCCTGAATGACTCCCAGATTCATGCGCCTCTCCTGTTTGCCAAAGAACACCTTCCCCAGTCTTTAAATTTACTTTCTCCTGGTCCTTACCACAAACCCATCCTTCTCCCTGAATAACAATAAATAACTGTGGTACAGGCGCCTCATGCATCCCAACAACACCACCAGGCTCTATATAAATGAAGCCAATATTGGCAGGCTCTACCGTCTTCATGATTTTCGTATAGAAAGCATCTATCGATTGATAATTACTAATTTGATTGGCCATTTCTTGTGAGAAATTATATTTTTTCATGTTAACATTGTTTCCTTTCAAATTTTTACTACCATCCTATTTTTATTGTGTTTGTCTGTTGCTTATATAATAAATTGATTACGTCCTTCTGATGTGTAGTAATCAATTTCTTCTTGAATATCTGGATTGTATTCGAGGGGTTCTATCGTCACCGTTGTACCTTTTTCATACTCACCATATTCTCTAATATATGACCTAATACTAGAGTCATCTTTAATATTTACAAACGTTTCATAATCTAATTCACCTTCAAAATGCAATACACAGTACACTACAAATTCGTTATCATAACAAATTTCACATAAACCTTCATCATATGGTTCACAATCTTCTTCAGAATCAAAAGCAACATGCTGTCCACATGCTTCACACTCATATTCTGCAACTAATGACATATTGAATTCCTCCTCTGTGTTTATAAATTAATTAAATAAGTGTTAAAGATTATATCGGATTAATTACAAATAATTGAAGATAAAATAATAATTGGTTTTTCTATAACATGTGGTTGATTTCCGTTTCGACTGGGCGTTTTCCTGGAGCGTCCGATTTCCACTCCAATCTATTAAGAGATAATAAAGATGTTTAATTTACAATAAAGTCCTTTATAAAAAAATAATAAAGTTGTTTAATTCTTATTGAACTACAGTAATTTAGTTGTATAAGAGGTAACTGGATCATTCGAACAGAAAATAGCGATATTAATGGGAACGCATAGAAAATAATGTTCGTACTTGTATCGTAAGATTTTGAATAGATATTCCAGTATTATAATGAATAAAAGACTTGATTGGAGTGAAGACATGGATGAATACATTCGATTGGTGTACAAATCCGAAGATTATATTGAAAGCCATCTGAGCGAAAAAATCTCACTAGATGACTTAGCAAATAATGTGAATATGTCCAAATATCATTTCCATCGTATTTTTAGCAAATACAGTGACGAGACGGTGAAACAGTTTGTTACCAGAATAAAAGTGGAGCGAGTAGGGATATTCCTCACAGTCCGCAATGATTTTAGCATCACAGATATTGCTCTCCAATATGGCTACAATGATGCGAGTACCTTCAACAAAGCTTTTAAGAAGTATTTAGGAATGTCTCCATTAGAATACAGGAAAGCAAGAAACGACAAGAAACAGCAGATAGTCTCCCCTATACTTAAGTTAAGGGAGATGATATTGATGGAAAAACCAACGATCGCAGTAGAAAATATTGAAATGAAAGTAATCTATGTACGCTTCAAAGGAAATTATGTTGAGTATAGAAAAAATAGTCGTAAGATGTTTAATGAACTATTCAAATTCGCAAAAAAATATGATCTTATCAAGGATAATGTCACAAAGGTAATGACTATATACCATGACAATCCTTTTGTAACTGATTCAGAAAATTTACGAACTAGCGTAGCAATGACGGTTCCATTAGATACTGCAATTGAAGAAGAAGGACAAATCGGTACGATGACTTTTGGCGGAAAATACGCAGTATTACATTATGATTTAACGCTGTGTGAGTATGAAGAAGCTTGGAAATATGCTTATTCTGATTGGTTACTGAATAAAGGTGAATACACACCGAGAGATTCATTCCCATTTGAATTATATGTTACTGAGCCACCAAAAAGCTTCAAAGCCAAGAGTAAGACAGATATTTATGTTCCAATCGAGTAAAAATACAATATTTTGGTAGCCTTTAATGTTAGTTGATACAATGTCAATAAGTATACTTCGAATAAGTGCTTTACTGAAATAAGGAGTAGAGCATTTTTCTACTTAAAGTAGTTTAGTTGTATGAGAGAAAACCTGGTTTTTGTTGGTATTTATGTAATAATAGATGTATTAAAACATAATTCGGGGAGGTTTTTATGCAAACTGCAATACCAGCTACTTCTATGTTTCTAATTATTGGATTGTTCATTTTAGTTCGTAGAATCCGTTCTATGTACAAACCAACCAAAGGCAGAGGAGTGCGAATAATTCTTCCTCTTCTATTTTTAACACCAGGATTTTCATTTTTTCTAAACGCTTCTGGGCACGTCACATACCTTCAATTATCTATAGCAATTTTTTTAGGAGTGGGTTTTTCTATTCCTCTTATTTTATGGTCAGATTATGAAATACGAAATGATGGTTTAATTTATGCTAAGAAAAGTCCTGCTTTTATAATTACTTTCGCCATTATGATTGCTTTACGTTATTATTTTCGACAACATATTTCTACTATCGAACCAGGTACACTCAGTATGCTAATTTTCTTACTTGTTATTTGTTATTTAATTCCTTGGAGAATAGCTTGTTATATAAAGTATAAAAAGGTTCTTAAACTACAAAATACAGTCAGTTTGTAGAACTTCGTATATCACTAACACCCTCCAAAATGAAACAAGAAGTATAAGTTTGTGAATAAATGCACTTAAACTAACGGGATGCTTTAGTTGAATAACGATCTTCAAAATAAAAAAACCCAGAATATGTTCTGGGCTTGATGACACTTACTTTTCTAGCATGATTAAAACTGTCGGGCTCTTGCTTCACTTCTCAAGATACGGTTATGGAGAGTAATCTCCGTTTCACCATTTACTTGAGATTTCGAATGCTTAATCCTTGACCAGTTGCGGTGGATTTTTTGAGATTTTGGGTCTAAGTGTTCGAACCTACTCATTCGTGCCATCCTCCTCATCAATATAGATTTCATAAGTGAAACCTTTCTTAGTATGACCTTGCGATTAAAAATTATTCAGTTTTCTATCATCTATGACCATTATCCCCACACTTCTTGCAATGTACTTCTAAATAACGCATCTAATTTTTGTGTAGGATCATCGATTTTAACGTGGAGATTTTTACAGTATGTCTCTATATGCTCTATTTCTTTATCTAAATACTCATTAATACGTTCAATTCGCGGCTCCAAATTTAGTTCATCACCAGCCATTTTTCTCTGGAAAAGTTGCTGAATTTCGGTTTTTAATGGACCCTCAGAAATGATTTCATTTAATAATTTCTGAAAATCAATTGGTGAAAACTGTATTGTTTTTCTCTATCCATTTACATGCTAAAACTGGTCTAAGGACATAGAAATATTTTTTTATTTTCACTTCTGAGCTCTGTAAATACTCTCGATAATTGTTTTTAGCCATATTTAAATAATGATACAAACATGCATTTGGATAAAATACTTCTCTTTCCAGTAACCGTACATTGTCAATAAATGAATATTGTTAATCATACACAATATTGCTTCGTAACCATTCTAATAGAGGTGGATTACTTTTGCGAAATAGCCTTAAGGCTTTTGTTATTTCCCAACCACTAATATCCAACAAATCATTAATAGGTACTTCAATAACATCCCTCTTAGCACCAATACCTTGAGGATCAATTGAAAGATACCACTGAGGTTGATGTATATATATGAAACGCACATCATAATCACTATCCTTGGAAGGAAATCCCCAAGCTCGACTACCTGATTCTACAGCATATAATATTTTTACTTGATACTCACTTTCAATTTCTTTTAATTTACTTAGTATAATTTCCTTCATGTAAATACCACTTTCTAAATAAGTCTTTTAAAGCATCTGGCTTGTATCAACTTTACCTGTATGATCACATACTCTCAGTTGGTTTCGACCGCTTTCCTTTGCAATATAAAGTGCTTGATCCGCCTTGTCAAGTAGCTCGTAAAATGTTGAAATGTTTTTAGAATGACCGTACCCTGCGATGCCAATACTCACTGTCACATTAATCTCAACATCATCCACATGATAAGGATGATGTTCAACATGCTTTCGAACTCTTTCCGCTATCTTTACTGCGCTCTCTAACGTCGTATTTGGGGATAAAATGACAAACTCCTCTCCCCCATACCTTGTAATAATGTCGATTCTTCGCACAGAATTTGTAATGATATTTGCTACGTGCTTTAGGACTTCATCACCGATTAAATGTCCATATGTGTCATTGACCTTTTTGAAGAAATCAATATCAATCGCTATACATGAACAATAGTTTTGTTCTTCTAAACATTTCTGAAAAACAAGCTCCCCCTGCTCAATCAAATAACGCCGATTGTACAGCTTCGTCAACTGACAAGTAATCGATAATTCTTTCAGTAAGATGGTATCTGTTTTCACCTTAGCGCTCATTTCGTTGAAGGACGAACAAAGCTCCTGAAATTCATGCGCATAAGGTGCTAGCTGTTGTTCATCTATTTGATAATCATAAAAACCTTGTTCTACCTTTCTAACGCCTGTAAGAAGCTGCTGGATTGGTTCTTCAATTTTTTTAGAAAGATGTAACATCATTTTAATCGTAAAAAATGAACCTACTACTAAACATAAGGTTATCCATAAAATTCTAATGATTAATGGTTTATACGCATCTAACAGACCCATTTCTGATATGATAAACCATTTCCCTTCATTTATAGGCTTACTTTTAGCAAGAACCCGCTTATTATTCGCATCTTTATAAAGCTCTAGGTCACTTTTTTTAGCTGCGTTCAAGATATGCTCATCCACTAAATAATTACCAGAAGACCGTTGTTGTTTATGATTAAATTCTGTGAGCATAGTACCTTCCTGATCGATAATATAAGCTTGACCTAAAAAGCCAACTCTTGATTCATGTAGCAGTTGATCGATTGTGTCTAAATTTACAGCGCCAAAAACTACACCATTGAATTGTTGTTGTGCATTAAGAATCGGTGAAGCAAATGCAAGTATAGGCTTCTTAGTAACTTTACTAATTAAAATATCTGTTATATATGGTTGTTTCGTCTTTTTAGCAGCTTGAAAATACTTACGATCCTTTACATCCATTCCAACACCAACACCAGTTGCACTAAATTCAGTAACTGTATCAAATTGTACGATGCCTTCTTTATTAACGAATATTAAGTCTGTAAAATCTGTTTTTTCTTTAAAATCTTGAAAAAAAGCTTGCGATTTTTCAAAATTATAGTCCTTTACAAAATCTAAATTAGCTATTGTATGTATATCACTGGATCGTTCTGATAACCAGCTTTCAAAAAAATATGTTTGAGCATCCAAATATTGCGTCATCTCTTCATTTTGATGCTGAATCGTTTGCCGATATTCAATATAAAGCGTTGGAATAAAAATACATAGACCAATAATAAAAGTAATCCAAACAAGCGCTCGATGAAGCTGACCTTTTATCGTGTTTGGTCGTGGAAACTTTTTCAAAACCCTCAAAGCACTAACCTCCAAATTAATCTAAATATTTCCTTAAAATGGGCAATAAATAGTATTTTATTCATTAAAAATACCACAACCGAATGATTGTGGCAGTGAGAAATTTAACTTCTTTCAGCGGGTGTCCATACATCCGCTGAAATAGAAGAACTTAGTCTAAGAACGCCACGTCCTGTGGCAACGACTGAGTGACCAACATCATGTTGGCCCAAAGCCTCCGGCGGATGTCATAGAATCGGAAAGGAGTTCGCATAGGATGTTAGCCTAAAATCATCGCATCCATGCGATAACGGCTAACTGACCTGCATCGGTAAAAACGCCACGTCCTGTGGCATTACCGAAATGACCGACATCGTGTCGGCCCTCAGCAGGCCTAAGCACAAAGTCGATTCCGGACGCAATTATGCCGAGGCATAATTGATTAGTTGATAAAATTTATTGCAATAAAATTTGAAGAATTGTAATAAATACTGCCGCAACAATGGGCACTATTTTCAAAGAGGTATAGCCGACTGAAGATGTACATATTGGCTCTAACGGATCCTTCGTTGGTGAAGCTAAATATTGAAGAAAACGTTGCCAGCGACTTTTCTTGTATGTCATTAGCTGCTTAGGAATCTCCACTTTATCGTGATCTAAGCTGTCTTTTAACCATTGTTCCTTTTGAAATTCATCCTTAAGCATCGAAATCCTCCTTTAGCTCTTCCTTTAAAGTCCTTATCGCATACTTGATTTAACTGTACCAAGGGGAATAGACAATATTTGTGCAATTTCCTCCTGTGGCAAATCATGATAGTAAACAAGCAAAATAACAGCTCGCTGCTTTTCGGGTAAATGAAGTATCGCCTCTTGTATCGTTAACTTCTCATCAGCAGATATCCGATGACTTGACGTCGGTACTAAAAACGGGAAGAGCGTGCGCCATTTTTTCCGCCGGTTCAATTTATTAATCATTAAGCGATACGCGATTTGAAATAAAAAGGCTTTCACCGTTCCCTTTTGCTCATCAAAATCTTCTTTTATATATTGTAAACGCTCAAAGGTATCTTGCACAATATCAATGCTTAGCTGATCTTCCCGAGTATAGCGAAATAAAAAGCAGTACAATGGCTCATACAAACAACTATAGAGCTGTTCAAAGCCCTCGACATCGCCGTTTTTATAGGCCTCCATCCACTCCTCGTTACTTATCATCTAGCTCATCCCCCAAATGAGCCTTAATAGACTTTAATGTCATAGAAACACGAGTTACCAAATTGGCAACTATTACAATGACCCATGCTTGCGATTGGTTTGTAAAAAACTGCACATATGGATTTTCGATTGTTTGTGAGAAAGACAAAAGCATGTTTAATGCCTGCATACAAAGTATTGTATATATGGCTAAAACGAGCGTTAAAGTATCAAATACATTCCAACGTAAATAAATTGTTGTTTTTTTATAATTAATTTTTCCATTTTCGCGAACAATATATTTTTTATTCATCTGGAATGTAATTACCGAAATAATAATAAACCAAATGCCAATGACAATTAAAGATACAATAAATCCGATCCCCATAAAATCACCTACTTACTGGTATATACTTTTTTAGCGATAGCTGCTAGCACCATGCTAATCACTGCTAAAATTATACAATATTGATACTGTGGAAGCCATGTGTCGTTAATTAAATTTAAGTACATTTGCAAGCTATCATTTAAATAAAGCATTGGATTCCAGCTTAGAAAAATATAATAATCATGTGGGTTTTTTCCCCCAATTGTTAAAAACATCGTTGTCATCGTTACTGAAAACATGAATAAAATCATAATTGGCACTAACATACTTTGAGCTACTTTCTCGTTTTTAAATAGACCTGCTAATATAAAACTCAATGGATATAATGCCAGTAAAACAAAATTACTAATCAAAATAATCATAAAATAAGATGAAAGTGAAATATCAATAATGAAGGAATAGCCAATGAGTAATAGCACTAAAAATACATTTAATAATGTAAAGACACCGATTCCCATCCCAATATAGTAAGTGTGTGGCTTAATGCCTGTTCGCTGTACCCATTGGAACGTTTTATTGGCCTTCATATCTGCCAAATATATAGTAGAGCTAGAAAATGCAAATGAGAAAATTAACATTAAAATTGAAACTGGTAAAAACTGGCCTTTAATTAGATAATCAAATGCTTCTCCGGTCATCATGTTTTTACAAATAACTGACATGATTAAAAAAATAAATGCTGGTGACAAGTTTCCAATAGACATTCCTGCATTTCGTATACTTTCTAACATATAAATTCGTGCAATTTGTTTCATCATCCCGCTCTTCCTCCTAAAATTTGGCCTGTCACTTCATAGTAGAGACCTTCGATTCCCGGTAATTTCGCCTCAGTGTATTTTTGATAGAGCTCATCCTGAGTGCTATTTTCAATAAGCTTCCCGTCTTTTAAGATCACTACATAATCAAATAACGGCTCTAATCCTGCCACTTCATGACTAATAATGATAATCATTTTGTTACGTTGACGAATTTCATCTTGTAAGTAAAACATCAATTGCTTTTTCTTCGTTAAATCTAAATCAGCAAACGGCTCATCTAAAATGATGATTGGTTTATTTAATAAAAAAGATAGATAGATTGATACTGCTTTTCTCTGACCGCCTGAAGCATTTTTCAATAAGATGTGGTCATAAGTCGGTAACCCTAACATTTCATATAGCTCTCCCAAATCAACCTTATTGTTCGTCAATTTAGTAAAAAGAGTGATCACTTCACGAATTTTTAGATGCTGATAACTCGAAAAAAATTGGTACTGCAACGCAACTTGCTCCTGTACATGTTGAGACGTCTCATTGAATACAATGGTACCTCTATCAGGTTTTACATCTCCCGCTATACATTTTGATAATGTAGATTTACCCGCTCCATTCTGACCTAATAATAAATAACAATACCCCATTTGAAATGTAGCCGACACACCATCCAAAACGTTCACACCATTATATTTTTTCACAATATCCTTCACAATAAGCTCCAAAATAATCCCTCCTTATTTTTATGTTCACTGACTATACAAACGGCAATTGGAAAAGATTCATTTTATTTTTAAAAAAATGAAATAAAATTATATGTTTCTATAAAATGATTTTTATATATAAAATACATAATTATTGGGAATTAAGTAAAAACGAAGGAATATCATCTTAATATGGCTCTGATGAAAGAAGTTTGATGAGCGGTTGGGGAAGAAATTTTTATCTTGTTTTCCTGCACGATTAATAATACTAACTTAAAAGGGAGTTACCTAAGTGCGCGATTTTGAAGAACTTAAGTATTTTTTAGAACCTCATTTTGGTTCGAAGATAGGCTGGGAGCTAATCGAATACGCTGTTATTGAACATCGACAATTAAGTAAAAAAGAACGATCCAAATTCAAAAAAGAACTTTTATATATGAAACAACTGTTAGAACAACATCAATATGAAAAAATACAACAAATTATTAAGAAGAATAATTTAGAAAATACAAAGCTTTACAATATTGATAAAATGCAAAAATTTATTGATAAGGTTTTACCTATTATTGAGAAATATGAATTTAAAAAAGGTATCCCTTATGTCCCCTTTAAAGCTTTAAATTATTTGTTTGATACAATTATTACTCCACCTAAAACAAAATTATCTTTCGATTTTATTGCTATAGATATTAAAAGAGAAGGAGATACATTTATACATCATATCTTGCAAGATTTAAAATATGTAGAAAAAGTCTTTATGGAGAAAGATGAAGCTAATATTCAAAAGTTACTACAACTTTCCAAAGAAAAAGGGGTTACTATTTTTGAATCACAACATCGAGATGAATTTATCCAAGTAGTAACGAACGAATTAAGTTAAGAAACAAGTGTGTCTTAAAGAGAATTTACTATAAAAAATGGCCACTATGTATTTTTTCTATGTAATTACGCTTTAGTAAATGGCAACACCGAGACTTTCAGGTACATGCAAAAAGACCTATCACTGTTTTTTATTAGAAGTCAGGAGATACTTTCGCAATGTGAACCACTATAACAATTTATTTTTAAGTTGAACTAATTTTTGGATTAGTTCAGCTTATATTTGTGATAAAAGATAAAATTTTAAACTATCTATGAAATGAAAGTATATTATTTGTGAGGTCTTAAATAATGGATTAGGAAAGAATAGTAGTCAAAAATATGACAAATGAACAATTATTTAATAAAATGGATTATAGATTAATTACTTTTGTAGGGGGACTACTATGGTAAACTTAACAGAATATCTGTACAGAAAGACAAAACCGATTATTGAAAGTTGGAATGAGGAAGGAATATATGCATTATCTTTTTTTGTATATACAAATGAAGATAATATCCCTAATTTTTTAATCAGTTATAATACTGAGGAAGATTGTGAGTATAGTCCACAGCTCAGTGAGCAGAGATGGAATTATGCCTTTTGGAGACAAGATGAAAATGAAATTATTGGTGATGAAGAATCAACAAATATTTTATTACAATGGTTTAAGGAAAATGGCGTAAAAGATATTGGGTACGAGGACGAAACATTAATGTTTGATGAGGATTATAATTATATAGGAAAAGGACCAAACGGATATTATGAGTTATTACAGATAGTTTCTAATGTAGCAAAAATATTACACGAAAATAAAGTTATTATAAATACTTTTAAAAGAGAAATACCCATAATTATTCACGATTTGGAATACTCTTGGTTTTCAGAAGAAGCAACGAAAAATGGAAACCCTAATGGAATAGCCGAGATATTCTCGGAAGCATTACGCCAAGAATTTCCAGAGTAAATTCTTGTATGTATTGAACAATTTACTTTCGATATGTTTCGGGCAATATTCATACCAATACATTTATCTACACCTCACAGAATGCTGATTATTGTACATTTATATAATCATTTATTAAATCAATAGAAATGAAAGCAAAATAAAAAATGTACACCACTAAATTGATTTTAGTAGTGTACGTTTTATGTTCTTTTTGTTAGTTAGGATTTTATTATTTTCCAAAATTCTGTTCCATAGCTTTTATTAGTAAATTCAACGGGTATTTGTGTTTTTGCAAAGTTGTCGCCACCCCCTATCTTGTTCACCTGATTTTGTAATGGTGAACCAAATGAAAATTCCAGTTGCAAATCAGTAAGGTTAAACAAAATTGAATGCACTGTTCCAAAGCTTTCATTGTAATTATGGACGGATAACCCTTTAGGAAACTCTGTTAAAAGAAGCTCTTGGATTTCATCAATAGATCTTTTGCCACTTTCCTTCAATTTCCCCCCTAAAATATCATATCTTAATTGAGAATGCTCGAGCTTGCCAGGCTCCATTTTTTGTATTGAAGAAAATAGACCATGGTTAGTGGCAATAAGATAATCTAGTTCTGCACGTTTCACTTCCTTTATTCCGTCGTATGTTCCAATTAAAGCTGCGTCGCCATTTGCATCAGCTATAAGTAGATTCATATTCGTTCCTACTGGCATATTGTTAACCATATAAATGGCTTCTTCTACATTTTTACAATTCTCTAACAGAGCTCTGACAATAACCATAAACTGTAACCCAGGTACTACTGGTAGTCTCATACCAGGATGTTTGCCAATAGGCATGCCACACGATGCATAGGCAACACATAGCCCCTTCTCATTTAAGCCTTCGCTCCGACCGAATGTAGAAACAGAAAATCCTGTATGAGTATACTTCCCCTCGACGACAGTTGTACATAAGCGCATATCTGAAATGTCAGGTGATAGATCATAATTTCTTATGACATATGTTTTACCATCCGCCATTTTTCCAGGCAAAATAGCCCCTAAACTACACCCTCCAGGAATTAACCAGGCATTTTGATAAAAATTTAATTGTTCGGGCTTATAGCCAAAGCCTTCCGCAAAGCCTTCTAATTCTTTATTTAAGCCTGTGCAATACTGCTCTATTTGTGCTCTCATTTCAAGATAAGCTTTGTCTGAAGCAAAATTTTCCGTAAAAAATAATGATTTCGCAAAAGGGATATTTTGAAATTCTCGGGCTTGTTGTTGTCCTATCTCGTACGAACTACCTTTAAGAAATGCAAACTGTCCTGTATTTATTTTCATTGATATACCCCATTCTATATAATACTAGCAAGACATTTCTACCCTTGCTAAATATAGAATAAAGTCTCCATCTACAGGAGAGTTTAGCTAGTTTCTTATTTTCACAAACACTTTTGTCAAAAAATCATTTGGATGTAGCTCAATATTTGGTTTGATATTAATTGGGTTTACTACTTCGGATGGGATTAGCCCCTTTATGTATTGCTCCATAAACATTCCTTCTGTCTTAAGGGATTGTTCCGTAAGCCATTCCTGCAAGCGACTATAGCCAAAATTCAACTCTGAATACGGTCCCTTTATATTTATACAAGCATACCTGCCTTCCGGTATTACTTTAATATACTCCGCCAGTTGAGTTGCTTTTATTGGCACCAATAGTTCAACATCTGCTACATTTTGCTTCCTATCCTGTTGATGAAAAATTGCAGTAAGTTTCCCTTCTATCTCTAATTGATAGGCATAAATTCGTTCAAATAATTTTTGTACTAACCTGTCTATTTCGATAATATTGATTTTTTCCCGAATGAAAAGCACCTGTATTTCTGATCGTTCTTCTATGTAACAACTCGATAATGTTGGCTTTGCATTAAATGTCTCAGCGTTCTTTATAGAATGTTTCACTTGGACAATATTTTGAATTTGTTCAGCGATTATTTCTTGTTGGTGCTCTAATTCCTGAACTTTTTTATGTAATCTTAGCTCTAAATCTTGCTTATCATTTTTCCCTTTTATAACCTGTTCAATTTCTTTTAATGAAAAATGACAGTCTTTTAGAACCTGAATAGTATTCAGCTCTTTCATTTTATCGTAATCATAATAACGATAGCCGGTCACTTCATCTATAAAAGATGGCTCGAGTAACCCAATATCGCTATAGTAACGAATAGTTTTTACAGGTACATTACATAGATTCGAAAATTTCCCAATGCTATACATAAGAACACCTTCTTTTCAATTTAGTTGAATTCGATTCATCGTGCTATTTCATTCATCTTGAATGAATTGAAATAAATCGCTCCTTGCTTAGTTATTGTACGATAAAGTTGTAGTAATTGTTTCAAAATATAATGAACGTGAGGTTGATTTAAGCGTCCAATGAACCACCCTGCTCTAAGTCTCATCAATCAACATTCACTCTAATCAACGTATAAACAACATGGTATACGTTTTAACAACTATCAGCGACAACTTGCTCAAATACAGAAGGTGAAAGGATGCCTAAAAACCAAAAGAGTATGCTCATGATTTGAGCATACTCTTTTCGATATATACTAATTTGTCTCGTATGTGAATTACCTTGTTCCTGCCGGTATTTACCCTGCTTCCGCGGGTATTTGCCTTGCTTCCGCGGGTATTCACCCTGCTTCCGCGGGTATTTACCCTTTCCGCGGGTATTCACCTTGCTTCCGCGGGTATTTACCTTGCTTCCGCGGGTATTTGCCTTGCTTCCGCGGGTATTTACCCTGCTTTCGCGGGTATTTACCCTTTCCGCGGGTATTCACCTTGCTTCCGCGGGTATTTACCCTGCTTCCGCGGGTATTCACCTTGCTTCCGCGGGTATTCACCTTGCTTCCGCGGGTATTCACCCTGCTTCCGCGGGTATTTACCTTGCTTCCGCGGGTATTTGCCTTGCTTCCGCGGGTATTTACCCTGCTTTCGCGGGTATTTACCCTTTCCGCGGGTATTTACCCTGCTTCCGCGGGTATTTGCCTTGCTTCCGCGGGTATTTACCCTGCTTTCGCGGGTATTTACCCTTTCCGCGGATATTCACCTTGCTTCCGCGGGTATTTACCCTTTCCGCGGGTATTTACCTTGCTTCCGCGGGTATTTACCCTGCTTTCGCGGGTATTTACCCTTTCCGCGGGTATTCACCTTGCTTCCGCGGGTATTTACCTTGCTTCCGCGGGTATTTGCCTTGCTTCCGCGGGTATTTACCCTGCTTCCGCGGGTATTTACCCTTTCCGCGGGTATTCACCTTGCTTCCGCGGGTATTTACCCTGCTTCCGCGGGTATTCACCTTGCTTCCGCGGGTATTCACCTTGCTTCCGCGGGTATTCACCCTGCTTCCGCGGGTATTTGCCTTGCTTCCGCGGGTATTCACCCTGCTTCCGCGGGTATTCACCCTGCTTCCGCGGGTATTTGCCTTGCTTCCGCGGGTATTCCCCCTGCTTCCGCGGGTATTTACCTTGCTTCCGCGGGTATTCACCCTGCTTCCGCGGGTATTCACCCTGCTTTCGCGGGTATTTACCCTGCTTCCGCGGGTATTTACCCTTTCCGCGGGTATTCACCTTGCTTCCGCGGGTATTCACCCTGCTTCCGCGGGTATTTACCCTTTCCACGGGTATTTGCCTTGCTTCCGCGGGTATTTACCCTGCTTCCGCGGGTATTTACCCTGCTTCCGCGGGTATTTACCCTTTCCGCGGGTATTCACCTTGCTTCCGCGGGTATTCACCCTGCTTCCTCGGGTATTTACCCTTTCCGCGGGTATTCACCCTGCTTCCGCGGGTATTTACCCTGCTTCCGCGGGTATTTGCCTTGCTTCCGCGGGTATTCACCTTGCTTCCGCGGGTATTTGCCTTGCTTCCGCGGGTATTTACCCTGCTTCCGCGGGTATTCACCCTGCTTCCGCGGGTATACTCCCTCTTCGCGCGGGTATTCACCCTCTTCGCGCGAGATCTACCCTTTCCGCGGGTATTTACCTTGCCTCTGCGGGTATTCTTCCTCTTCGCGCGCGGTTCACCTTGTATAGAAACTTATTTTTTAAAACGATTACGAGTATTGACATACACAAGTGTGAAAATAGTAAGACCTATAAAGAGAACGAGCCCGATGATAAATAGCCATTCCGTTTTAAATAGCTCGTTCAGTCCCCATAATAGTAAACAAAAACAGTAGCCGTACATCACTTTGCCCATAAATATCGCAAGTGCTTTTTCGTTATATTTCTCTTTCTCACTGTTGGACATCGTATTATAGCCCGCTAATCAATTATGCCTTGGCATAATTGCGTCCGGAATCGGCTTTGTGCCTGCACAAAGAACTCCTTTCCGATTCTGTGACATCCGCCGGAGGCTTTAATTTCTTTCAGCAGTTGTTTGGACACCTGCTGAAAGAAATTAAAAATGCACCTTTTCCTTGTGATAAAACAATTGCAAAGATTAGGAACGGAATCATTATGATAAACCAAACAATGACATTCATGATAATTAGTCTCTACTTTTCATTTAAAATAAATTGCTGAATGGCTGGCAGCAATTCTTTATGAAGTGGTAATGATGGGTCTGAATACGTCGCTAAATTTTTCGCGCGATCTGCTGGAGCATTTTTTAACACATGATTCATTCCGTCCATATATACAAGCTTGGCATCTGGTTTACCTTTCTTTAACGCTTCTGCATCAGTTGCAACTACTTGTATGTCGGTTGTTCCTTGAATAATTAAAACTCGGCTTTTCACTTTCGCTAATTCATTTGCAGGGTTATATTTTAACCATGAAATCATATACGGTTGAACGGAAGAACGGAAGAGAGATTGTAACTCTGGCGAAGAAACGTTCTTCACTAGCTCGCCTTTTTTCAAAGATGCAAGAACATCTGTTGTTTCTTTTAGAAGGGCTGGTGTAAACTGAACTTTTAATTGCTCTAACAAAACTTCATCTATTGGTCTTCCGGTGCCTGCTATAGAAACAAAAGATTCTACATTTGCTTTTTGTGCTGCTAGTAAACCGATCAATGAGCCTTCGCTATGTCCAATAATATGAACGCTTGAATAAGTATTGTCGGCTAAAAGGGTATTGATTACTTGAACTGCGTCATCTACGTATTGGTCAATAGTCATATTCTCTTCCTTTGTTAAAAGGGATTGATTATCGCCAACTCCTCGTTTATCATAGCGAACCGTAGCAATACCGTCTTTTGCTAATCCTTCTGCAATCATTTTTAAGCTATTATTTTTACCAGCTATGGCTGAATTTCCATCCTTATCGGTTGGACCAGAGCCTGCTATGATAAGTGCAACTGGTGATGGCTCCTTGCTAGCCTTTTGAAGGGCCACTGTTAACTCACCATCTTTAACGGGAATCTTTATCGTTTCATACGTAACTGGTTGTTCGGGTTGTTCTTTGAATGGTTTTAAGACAAGTGGGAGTTTGCCACCATTTTGTTGAAACGTTGCTTCAATTTGCCCATCTTTTAATGTTCCGTTAATTTCAATAGCCGAGCCATTTAAGTTGATCGATACACTTACTTGATCACCATTGTATTTAATGCTTTTAAATGGATAATTGGATAATCCTTGTGCTGGTACTGATAATTTCCCGCTATCTTTCTGCAACTCAACTATAATTGGAATAATTGGCAGTGCTCCGTTTTGTATCACAATATTTCCTTCCCATTTTCCTACTAACTGTTCATTCATTTTATTGTCCCCTTTCGTCTCTTTCCCTTTTGTGTTGTCTTCCTTCTGAGCGCATGCTGCTAATAATAAGAGTGCACAACATAAAAATAATAGTTTTTTCATAAAATCTCTCCCTCTATATGAAAATGACTAACAAGATTGGCAAAAATATGACAAGTATAATGATATAGCTCCATTTATTCGCCAAATTCACAGTCCAACCAACACCGTGTTTCTTTTGCACTAATAATGAGGGGTCATTTTTATTGATGTAAACTATACCCCATTTCCAGTATCGATCATCTGCTGCCGCTGTTTCGTTTGTATGTAAATCATCAAAGCGCTCATTACTTTTACTTAACTTCCAAATGAAGAGGATAAGCCCACCTAAAGAAACAATCATAAAAACGGTGAAAAGTGGGAAGAAGTAAGGAGCTGTTTGATTTTTTAAAATCACTGTTGTGTAATGTAAAACAACAAGAAGAATAGTCATACTATAATTAATCGCCGCTAAGTACCAGCTACCATATTTACGCTGTGTAAGCTCTCTATTGGCTGAAGCTTCTTTCGCCTGTGCGCTCAATTGTATTTTGGCATTTTTCATACCTATACTCATGATGAAAGAGCTAATTTGTATCCCTAGTAAAATAAGGGGCATTACAATTACTGATATCCATGTTTTTTCAGTCCAACCGTCTACCTCACCCGATACGTTCCAATGGGTAGCAAATACATCAGGGATGGCATTGTAATTCATATAGGTAAAGGTAATTAACGCTAAAGTCACAATAATTGGTAACACGAAAAATTTAGGTGAGAGTACTTCATCTCTATCACGTATAGATAGATCCGTCACATAAACGGTCTTGACATGTGCTTCCCAATTTTCTTGTTTTTTTAGTTTTTTTATTTTTATATGATAAGACATATAAAGAGCAGCTGATAGGAGTTGCATGACAAATAAGAATATGAAAGATAGTAAAACAAATTTCTCTTCCTGAATGGACGTAAATAGTAGAAAAATTTGGCCTAAAAGAAATGCAGTTGCTATGCTCCCTACCAGCATGCTGTAGTACTTCTTAAATATTCGTAGTTGCTGATGTTGCACATAGGGCTCTGGAATTGAAACACCAAACACTATTGTTTTTCTCGATAAAAATGGTGTTAATGTTTCCAGTACGCCTACAAAGATGAAGATGCTTACTATAAAAAGCATATTTCCCCTACTTCCATTGTTTTAGAATTCGATGAAACAAACTTGTCATCTGTTCTTTTTCGAGGCCACGTGCAAATGCCTCTGCCATAATTGGTTTTAATGCATTTTCTACTTTTTCAACTTCCGTCTCTTTCATTTCTTTTTTTTGACCACCGATAATGAGAGCCTTTGCTTTCGGCTTTAATTCGATTAACTCTTTTTCTTCGAGTTCATGATAGCTCTTACTTACCGTACTGACATTAATCCCTAAATCTGAAGCCATTGAACGAACTGAAGGTAATGTATCACCATTTTTTAGCTCTCCCTTAGCAATTAACTCAATTAATTGATTTGCCAACTGTTTATAGAGCTGTAATTCACTGCTTGAATCTAAATGAATATGCATCTTACCCCTCCAATCTGTATCGCACATCACCAAACAGAAATCTGTCATACTTAGAGTAATACAGATTTCTAATAATGTCAATTTTTTCTATAAATTAAAACTTAATCAGTGTTTCTCACTGATTATTAGTCTTCACCAATCGAGCTTTAGGGCAATGAATACGAAATAAAAAAAAGGACCCAGAAAAATTCTGGATCCAAGAACACTTATTTCTATTGATTATATCTGTATTGTTTTTTGCTTCTGCTTAAGCTACAGCAAAACAGAATAGCCTCTGCCTCACCAAATGCTTAAGATTTTTTAGAAGCTCACCTAATACAACTGTGGCGGACTTTCCTGAGATTCCTGGTCTTTGGGTGTTTGACTACTCATTCTACATCCTCCTAATCACATTAGATTAATAAGTGGTTCTGCTCTTAATATGAACCGTTTGACGATTGTTTATTCACGTGATGCGCATTTTTATTTAAAGTGGGATATCGCATAAAACGCCAAGGAAATTTTACGCTTCTTCTTTAAAGACCTGTTGCGCTATGGTTAAAGCGTTTTGCACACGCGGAAAACCTATGTACGGCACTAATTGTAATAGTGCTTCCACAATTTCTGTTTGTGTCAAACCTACATGTAAACCACGTTTAATATGTGTTTTTGTTTGCGGAGCAGCACCTTGAGTTACTACGGCTGTAATGACAACAAGTGCACGGCTTTTTGCATCTAGTCCTGGTCTTGAATAAACATCCCCATAGGCAAATTCTATAATCATTTTGCGTAAATCTGGTGCGATGTCAGCTAGTGCATCTGCCTCAATCATTCTTGCCGCTTCTTCCTTTGTCACATACTGTTTAATTGTTTCGTACCCCTTTGAAAAACGCTCATTCATTGAAAATCCCTCCCATTATCCTTTCATTACACAAAAACCCCAATTCCGCGTCTCCAGAATTGGGGATTGTCCTTCACGTATGTAAGGGTCTCTTTTTTTGTTTCACCCTCCGGCTCTAACAAAAAAGGAAAGTTTTTTTTCATAGTGCCTCACTGGACAGCTTTAATGAATATCTATGCAAAGTCACAAGGACACGCACGCTAAAATAATTGTTAAATTAGACAAGCTTTTGCCTTTTCAATTTGGATAATAACTTGATCAAATCCTGTACCACCTAATGAATGACGACGACGAACGGCAGCTTCAGGTGCTAATACATCGTAAATATCCGCTTCGATAAGCTCACTTTCTTTTTTCATGTCTTCAAGTGGTAAATCTAATAAGTAGATGCCCTTTTGAATACATGTGAATACAAGTTTTCCTGTCACTTCATGCGCTTCACGGAAAGGCATACCTTTTGTTGCTAGATAATCTGCAAGCTCCGTAGCGTTGGAGAAGTCAGAGTGTACTGCCTGGTGCAAACGCTCTGTATTGACAGTCATCGTGCGAATCATACCTTCAAAGATTTTTAGAGAACCAAGAATTGTATGGACTGTATCGAACATACCTTCTTTATCTTCCTGCATATCTTTGTTGTATGTTAACGGCGTTCCTTTAAGAACTGTTAATAAACCCATTAAGTTACCGTAAACGCGTCCCGTTTTCCCACGGATTAATTCCGCCATATCAGGATTTTTCTTTTGTGGCATTATAGAAGAACCTGTTGAAAAGGCATCATCTAATTCGATAAATTTGAATTCATCTGTTGACCACAAAATAATTTCCTCTGCAAAACGCGATAAATGCGCCATTAATAATGATGAATTGCTTAAAAATTCAACGATAAAATCACGGTCACTCACTGCATCCATAGAGTTTGCATAAACCTCGCTAAAGCCTAAAAGCTTTGCGGATTTTAAGCGGTCGATTGGGAAAGTTGTCCCCGCCATGGCACCTGCACCTAATGGCAAAATATCGATACGTTTAAGCGACTCCGTAAAACGTTGTTTATCACGTTCTAACATCCAGAAATAGGCCATTAAGTGATGCGCAAATGAGATTGGTTGCGCACGTTGTAAATGGGTATAGCCTGGAGCAATTGTTTCCACATGCTCCTCTGCCTTTTCTAGCAATGTCTTTTGGAATGTCTCCATTAAACCGATTGCTTCTTTCACACGTTTTTTCAAGAAAATGTGCATATCCGTTGCCACTTGGTCATTTCGGCTACGGCCTGTGTGAAGCTTACCACCTACAGGACCAATTAAGTCCATGAGCATTTTTTCCAGATTTAAGTGAATATCTTCATTAGCAACCGTAAATTCAAGCTCACCTGCAATTGCTTTTTCTTGTAATTGTGCAAGTCCACCGAGAATTGCCTCTACGTCAGTTGCTGGTAAAATTTCTGTTGCGCCAAGCATCGTAACATGTGCTACGCTACCTTCAAGGTCTTCTAGAACAAGCTGTTGGTCAAAGCCAATCGATGCGCCGAACTCGTCCACCCATGCTTCTGCTGATTTTTGGAAACGTCCGCCCCAAAGTTTTGTCATAACAGCTCACCTTTTCCTTCATTTCTTTTTGAAAAGGTGCAGCATAGCACAAGCTATCCTACACCTTGCTTGTCAAAATTAGTTTTTATTTACTGAAGAGTTAACTACTGTTGGCAGACCCCATAGTTCGATGAAGCCTACTGCTGAAGCATGGTTGAATTGGTCTTCTTTAGAGTATGTTGCTAGTTTTTCACTATAAAGTGAATTAGGAGATTTACGTCCTTCCACAATCGCATGACCTTTATAAAGCTTCACGCGTACAGTTCCGTTCACAAATTTTTGTGATTCAGCCAGGAATGATTCCAGTGCTACACGTAATGGAGAGAACCATAAACCATCATAAATTAATTCAGATAATTTTTTCTCAATGACTGGCTTAAAGTGCGCTAACTCTTTTACAAGTGTTAAGTCTTCAAGCTCTTTATGAGCCGTTAATAGCACTTTTGCCCCTGGAATTTCATATACTTCACGTGATTTAATACCAACTAAACGGTTTTCTACGTGATCGATACGACCAACACCGTGTGCACCAGCTACTGCATTTAGCTCTTGGATTAAATCAGCAAGCTTCATTTCTTTACCGTTTAAAGATACTGGCTTACCAGCAATAAATTCAATTTCCACGTATTCTGCTTCATTTGGAGCATTTTCCACAGAAACTGTTAAACCGTATGCTTCTTCTGGTGGAGATACCCATGGATCTTCCATTACGCCCGCTTCATTTGCACGACCCCATAAGTTTTGGTCAATAGAGAATGGTGAATCTAACGTTGCAGGAATTGGCACATTATGTTCCATGGCATATTCGATTTCCTCATCACGGCTCCAGCCCCACTCACGTACAGGTGCTAATACTTCTAAGTCTGGATTTAACGCTTTGATAGAAACTTCGAAACGAACTTGGTCATTCCCTTTACCTGTGCAACCATGCGCTACTGCGTCCGCACCTACTTGGTTCGCAATTTCCACTAATTTTTTTGAAATTAATGGGCGGGAAAGTGCCGATACTAACGGATATTTTTGTTCGTACCAAGTATGAGCTTGTAATGAGATTAATGCATATTCTTCCGCAAACTCATCCTTCGCATCTACCATATATGATTCAATTGCTCCTACTTGAAGAGCTTTATTTTTTACGAATTCAAGGTCCTTACCTTCACCAACGTCAAGGCACACTGCAATAACATCCCAACCTTGTTCTTTTAACCACGGTATTGCTACAGAAGTATCAAGACCTCCTGAATATGCTAATACTACTTTTTTATTTGCCATAAAAAATGCGCCTCCAATTAATCTATAGGATATGTATGTTTATACATTCAACTAAAAGTTTATACACGAATAGTATCATGTTATAAAAATAAAAACAAGTGTATTTTTATAAATTAATAGACTTTTATGTTTATTGTAAAAAGTGTGTCATTCCAATACTTTAAGTGCTTGTACAAACGATGAATATTTTTACTCGGAAAAACGTTTTTTTACTCGCAACATGAATGTATATAATATAAACTTTAGGAAAGTAAAAGGTTCTTCGGCAAACTAGGGGTTGATTTCCGTTCCAGCTGTGCGCTTTCTATAGGCGTCGGAGCAACAAATGTTTTCTATGCGAAAACTAGCGCTAACTTAGCGGCAGGTTGTTTTTTGCGCGAATGGACACCCTTGCACTTAGCTAGTGGTTCGCATATCCTAACGCCCACAGCGAACTTTCATCACCTAGTTGACGGACTTGCCGGCATACAAAAAAGAGTTGTCTCAGCGCAAGAGACAACTCTTTTCTTAATATCGAAAAACAAAATGATCTAGGTAATCTTTGTGAACTGTTTTAGTCTTCGTTTTTATAGGAATACTTTGAAGATTTATCGAAACAAAATCGCCCTTTATCGAAACTATTTGAGCTTTTATCGAAACAAAATCTCATTTTATCGAAACTTTTTGGGCTTTTATCGAAAAACAAGCTCTTTCTTTCAAAGAAATCTTAGACATTTGGTTTTTCGTTACTTCTTATTAAAAAATGATTTACCTAGAAATTCAACGGTTGCAGGTGCTATTGCATATAGCTTGCTTGTTAAACCCATGATCCGTGGTAAATTAACTTCTCGGACAGGGCGCTCGATTGTTTTTATCGTAGCTTGTGCCACTTCTTCAGCGGTTAATAAAAATTTTCCTAAAGACTCTCGATAGCCACTTTCATCACTCGCCTTGTCTAAAAATGGTGTATCGATTGGACCTGGATGTATCGCTGTGACTTTCACATTATACGGAGCTAGTTCCATGCGAAGCCCATTTGTAAAGCCAACAATCGCATGCTTAGTAGCAGCATAAACGCTAGCCTTAGGTGTCGCTACCTTTCCTGCTTGTGAGCCGATGAAGATGAGCTGACCTTGCTGACGTTGTATCATAGGGGTCGCTAAACGTTTTGCTAAATACATCGGTACAGTGACATTTAACTCAACCATTTGTCTAATAGCATCATCAGATAAGTCAGGTGCCATGCCAAATTTACCTACCCCGGCAGAAAGAATAGCTACATCAAGAGGCGGTAGCTGAGCACATACTTTATCTATTGTAGTAATATTAGTTAAATCTGCTTGGATCACGTTTGCGCCTACACGCTCTAATGCTTTCAATGCCACTGTATTGCGTCCTGTCGCATAAACCGTATGACCTTGTACTACTAATAATTCTGTAATTTTTAGTCCAACACCACTTGTTGCACCGGTCACGAAGATAGTCTTTTTATTCACGCTCATGTTTACACCTACTTCCTTTGAAATAAATAAATACCTTCTTCGGTTTTTGTAGATGTAATCAAATTGTTGGCCTCTAAGTAATCTAAATAACCGAGCGTTTTAGACAGTGTCAGACCAAGCTGACGTTGAAAAATTGCTGGGTAAAAACGCTTCGTTACTTGTACAGCAGTTAATGATTCATCACCAAATAATTCGCAAACCTTCAAAGCTTGTTGATGCTGGCGTTCTAATCGTTTATCAATTAAATCAGGAATATTCTGCAATTCTGCACCATGTCCTGTATACATTGTTTTAACTGGTAATCCTCGTAATATTTCTAGCGATTCATTATATTGTAGTATTGATTTCGTACGTCCTAATGTACGGTCTAGTGGTGGCTCAATTAACGGGTTTGGCGTTATTTTTTCAAGCAATAAATCTCCACCTATTACATGATGCGTTTTTTCATCCCAGAAAATTAAGTGGCTTTGTGCGTGTCCTAACGTTTCAATAGCCTTTAATCCAGGATGTCCTGGTACTTCATCCCCATCGTTAAGAATTTGTGATAATGGTCGTTCACCTACAAGCTCTATTTCACGGCGGACATGTACACTCGGCTGGATATATTCTTGAGGAACACCGTGCTCAAATAAGCGTTCACTGTAAAACTGCACATGGTAACGTAAAAAATCCTCGTCATGACTAAGCCATTTATCGTTATAGGCATGCCCTAAAATCTCTGCGTTTGGAAAGGCATCCACCCAACCTGCATGATCTGGATGATGATGGGTTAACACAACCTGTTCAATATCTCTCATGTCATAGCCAGCTGCGCGAATACCCCATTTTAGCGCATCATAGGCTTCCATTGTTTTTGGACCAACATCAAAAATTGTCAATGCATCGCCTTTGACAACAAATGCATTTACATCTCCTACATCATAGGGTGTTGGTATTTCTATTTTATATGTAGACAAAAGCTGTTTCCCCCTTTTATGCAACTAGTGAATACTGATTCATTCTATTTTACAAGTTTTTCTTCTTTTCGTCACCCTTCTGTTGACAGGTTGACGTATTACCAATATAATTTTGAATAATCTAATTATTTTTATGCGTTGATGAAGCCAAGTACGTAATTGGTGAAGGTGTCTTAGAGAGTGTTACATTTGCTGAAAGTAACATCACCCACTCCCATTACCGAACCTACTTCTGAGCAGTTATGAAAACATAACCGTTCCCCTTGCGATAAAAGGGCTATGAGTTGTGCCAATTGGCAAACAAAGGTGGTACCGCGGAAACAACAGCGTTTTCGTCCTTCTATATAAGGACGAGAGCGCTTTTTTTTATCTTCATTCTGCAAATATCTTGGTAGCGAAAGCGAAACGCCAGCTACAGAAGAGACTCCCACCTTTAAAGATGGTGAGATGAATGCATATGTAGTTCCTTTTCAGTGAGTGTCCAAACACAAACTGAAATAGAGGAACTCAGTCTAAGAACGCCACGTCCTGTGACGACGAATGAGTGACCAACATCACGTTGGCCCAAAGCCTCCGGCGGATGTCACGGATTTTCAAAGGAATGAATATAAGGATGTTAGCCTAAAACCGTCGCTTCCTGCGACAATGGCTAACTGACCTGCGTCGTGCAGGCCTTAGCACAATTCAAAATCCGGACGCGTTGTTTATCTGCGCGAAAGCGAAGCGGCAGCGGCAAATGTTTTCTGTAGCGAAAGCAAAGCGACAGCTACAATTACGCCAAGGCGAAATTGAATTTGAACTGGAGGTTTTATCATGAAAAAAATACTATTTATTGGTGCAGGCTCTATGGCAGAGGCATTGATTCAGGGCTGGATTAAACAAAAGGTATTTACAGCACAAGAAATTTACGTCACCAATCGCTCAGACAAAGAACGCTTACAATTTTTGCACGACACATATGGTGTAAATGGCCATTTTGATGATGATATTTATCAGCACGCTGATTTAATCATTTTAGCGATGAAGCCTAAAGATGCCATTGCAGCGATGCGTGAGCTAAAACCTAAAATTACAGAACAATCTGCCGTTCTTTCTATTTTAGCCGGTATCGCTATTACTACTATTATAGAACATTTAGGTGATCGCCCAGTCGCACGCGTTATGCCTAACACTTCTGCTACGATTGGAATGTCTGCTAGTGGAATTGCATTTAATGACAAAGTGACTGCAGAACAGCGCTCCACTTTCTTACAGCTTTTAAAAGCGGTTGGTTCAGTTATTGAGGTGGATGAAGATCAATTACACGCTGTAACGGCACTTTCAGGGAGTGGCCCAGCTTATATTTATTATTTAATGGAGGCATTTGAACGGGTTGGTACAAAGGTCGGTCTCTCGAAGGATACAGTACGACTATTAATGACGCAAACACTTGCCGGTACTGCAGAAATGCTGAAGCAATCCGTCGATGAACCTGATGTCTTACGCCGTAAAGTCACAAGTCCGGGTGGTACAACAGAAGCTGGAATAAAGGCCCTTGAACAATATCAATTTATTGAAGCGATAGAAGCATGTATTAAAGAAGCTGAAGCTCGATCCCGTTCACTTGCAAATAGTAAATAATGGGTGCAAAATGAAGTATATCACTAGGGATTAGGGGGCTTTATTTTGGCAAAATTATTCGAACCTTATCAATTACAAAATATCTCTTTAAAAAATCGTGTTGTGATGGCACCGATGTGTATGTATTCGGCACAGGATGATGGGCTAGTCACACCATTCCACCAAGTACATTATGCAACTCGGGCTGCTGGTCAAGTTGGTTTAATCATTGTCGAAGCTACTGGTGTTGTACCAGAAGGTCGTATATCTAGTAACGATCTCGGAATTTGGGATGATGCTCATATCGAAGGTTTAAGTCAATTAGTTCAAGGAATGAAGGCTTACGGGGCAAAAACCGGTATCCAGCTTGCACACGCTGGACGTAAAGCAACTGTAGATGGAGAAATATTTGCACCATCAGCCATTGCATTTAGCGATGCTTATAAAACGCCGACTGAGATGACAATAGAAGACATTGATTATGTAATAGAAGCATTTAAGCAAGCAGCTATTCGAGCAACTAAAGCAGGCTTCGATGTTCTAGAAATCCATGGAGCACATGGCTATTTAATTAGTGAATTTTTATCACCAGCAGCGAATAAACGCAATGACCAGTATGGTGGCTCTCAAGAAAATCGTTATCGATTATTACGTCAAGTCATCGATGCTATTCGTAGTGTTTGGGAAGGTCCTTTACTTGTGCGTGTTTCCGCTGAAGACTATGCAGAAGATGGTACTACAATGGATGACTTTATCGTCTTCAGTCGCTGGATGAAATCACAGAGTGTCGATTTAGTAGATGTTTCTACAGGTGGTGTTGTGCAAGCTCGTATAAATGTTTTTCCAGGCTACCAAGTACCTCATGCTGAAGCGGTTAAGCATGGTGCTGATATTCCAACTGGAGCGGTCGGCCTTATTACAACAGCCATTCAAGCAGAGGAAATTTTACAAAACAATCGTGCTGACTTAATTTTCCTAGCACGTGTTCTTCTTCGTGAGCCCTATTGGCCACTTCATGCTGCCAAGGATTTAGGAGAAGAAGTTCAACCTCCAGTGCAATACGTACGTGGCTGGTAAAAATAAAGGGATAGTGGCTATTCACCATCATGTAAAAAACAGCTTGTTGATTTATGTTAACAAGCTGTTTTCATTCAATAAAGAGGATTTTGTTTAATTTCTTCATTAATTGTCTTCACTAACGCATGTTTCGCCCAAAAAAATTTTAAACAATCTGAAAATAAACCCTTCAATCCAATTCTGCACGAGAAAATAAATCCGTAATAGTAGATTCATCTTCACACGTATTTTTAAATGAAATGGCAAACTTCTCTAATGCTTTTTTATCGAAGGAATATGCACAAAACATGCTAGCTTCGGAATCAAACTTGACAATACCGGAGTAAGGTTTTCCATTAAAACTAAATTTCCGCATATACGCCTAAATAAAGTCCTTGGCAAAGTATGTCATTAGCTAGTTCATTCCATACAGTGGCAGAATCAAATCCCTTAATCCTCCGGGGGATATTACAGACGTTACAGAAATCAACAGCCTGTAAACCTAATTCTGCTTTTTGAGACTTATCAAAGACTGATTAAACTTGACTGACTCTTCCCACTGGGGAAAATGACTTGAATTTTCGAACCAAATGAGTTTTTTAGGTGTTGTTATTGTGTGATAGTAATCCTCTACTAATGAAGAAGAAACATGCTGATCATGACGCCCCTCAAAAAACGTAATAGGGACATCGAAACTCTTGTATTCACTAAAATCAATTTCCATGAGCTCTTGCCACAAAAATTGTATAGATTGTAGACTCCCTTTTTCGCGATTGATTAAATCTTTAAACGTGTACTTTGATGAAAAAATGAAATCCTTTACCAATTGATTGTAATTGCTTTTTCCATATAAAGAATATTTGTATCGAACCACTAATTTAGTAACAAATAATAAATCGTTTAACCAATCTTTTTGAGTCAATGAAAGGTCAATATTTTGTAATCGCTGAACAATCTTGTTTTGATTTCGTTTTTGACTTTCATTCAGAACAAAATCATATTGACACTTCAAACCTTTTTTCATGTTAACTACTTGACCACAACCAAAATAACTATGTACTAGCTGGGGATATTTTTTAATGAAAATTAAGCCTAGGACACTTCCCCACGAGTGCCCTAAAAGGTAAACTTTTTCTTGTTTAAACGTTTCTAACAAATAATGAATTAAACTGTATAGGTCTTCTATATAAGTTTCAATAGATATTTGTTCCTCTCCCGAAAATGTATAGTAAGATTTCCCAGCCCCTCTTTGTTCCCAGACTACAACATTAAACACTTTTCCAAGTTCTGAGTTATATTTATAGATCAGTGGTAAAGCGGCATCACCTGGACCACCATGCAAATACACTAAAAGAGGTAGATTATTATTTTCACCAAAAATGGAAATAAATTGTTTTGAAGAACCTATTTTTATATAGTTTGAGACTTGAGTTTTCATTTTCTTCTCCTACCTTACTATCTCCGTATCGCCCTCGGTCGCCTTTAATAAGTAACCATATTCAGCGTCCTCATAACAATTGAATCTTAAAGTTTTTTTGTGTAATAGTATCGCTTACCCGTTAGCGGATAATCATTGAGTACAAATTCTTCTGTATAGCCTAGCTTCACGTAAAAATCAGGTGCTTGAAAACTAAAAGTATTTAGGGAGGCATATTTGCATCCTCTTTTAATAGCAATCTTCTCAGCTTTACGCATCAACTCCGTACCAATATGCTGTCCACGAAGTTTTTCACTTACCCATAAATACTCTACTTCTAACCAATTTCCATGTGTATCACCAATCAACCCCGCAACTCTATTTCCTTCTTCATCTTCTACAAAAAGACCAATATCTTTTACTAACTTATCTTCAATGTTATCAAGATTGTATTTTAATAATTCTTGAATAATATGTTCTTTTTCTTCTTCAGTGACCTTTTCGGATTCAATGTATTTCATTTATTCGACCCCTTTATACGATTTTAATAAGTTTCCTAATACCTTAATACAGCACTTCTGCCCTTTACTATACTGGCAGAAAATTCCACTAACAACAAAATACATAACATAGTAAAGTGTGATTCAAGACTGTTTAATTAACTGTTTAAAGAAAAAGCACCTTTTTAAAATTTTCCTGCCGTTTTACACCTGATACAGCTTTTAATGCCAATAACCCTAATAAGAAGAAGGCAAATGAACCTATTAACCCCACAGGACGGTTAATTTAGTGCGATTAGGTAAACCCATGCACCCACATTTGAAATGCCTATTCCTCCAAATAGTATTGAAGGATACTTCCATCTAGACATAATCACCACTCCTATTTTATTTTTTTAAAACAAAATAAAAAAACTCACCCCCAAGATATTTATCTTGGGGGCGAGTCATATCGCGGTGCCACCCCAGTTCATTTCTGCATTGCTGCAGAAACCTTATCGAGTACGGCTTTGTAAATAAATCACATGCTATACTCTATCTCTTTAACGTGAGAATACGTTGCATCATCATTGTTCCTACAAACAAATCCTATGCACAGCTCAAAGACTTGTTTCAACACATTTCCTATCCCTCTTTTTCAGCTACCAGAGGTCTCTGTAGATAGTACGTATGTTTACTTTTCTTTTCATAGCTTTTTATATGTAATTTTGTAAATTTTATACTATTCCAAACTAAAATTCAATACAAAAAGTATATCACTAATCATTTCTATGACAAATATAGAATTATTTTCATTTATAGTATTGGTGTTACAGAAATTATTTACTTCATGCATACCACAACTATTCTTATTGAGCTAACCTGCTTCGTTAGTAAAATCACTCCTATGTCTAGAATTCTATTAAGTTGGCAATAATCCCTTTTATATTACTATTTTAGGGGGAATGGAATTGTTACTGTCAAAAGCATGGACTTTGTTTGAAGCGGATAAACGAATAGAGGGCTTCTCGTCACAAACACTGAAGGCCTACAGGTTACAGTCTTTTCTATTAATTGGTTATTTTAAGGATATAGAGATGGATTTGCTTGACACCAATCAACTGAAGGGATATCTTGCTATATCCGGCAAGCACTTAAAACCAACCAGTCTTGCACACCGTATTCGCTTTATGAAATCATTTTTTCTTTGGTCTCATGAAGAAGGATACATGAGTAAGAATCCAACTTCCAAAATTAAAGAACCGAAAGTAGGAAAGCGGATACCCAAGTATTTAACCGAACGGGAGATTGAACATCTTCGTGAATCCTGTCATTCCGCAATGGAAAAAGCGATTTTCGAATTCATGTTTTCTACTGGTTGCCGAATTGGAGAAATAGTTGCGTTAGAAAAGAACCATATTAATTGGTCCAATCAATCCGCAATCGTTAGAGGAAAAGGTGATAAGGAAAGGGAGGTTTATTTTAATACGCGTTGTGACATATGGCTTAAACGTTATATTGAAAGCCGTACTGACAATAATCCTGCCATCTTTGTGACTGTAAGGCAGCCACATAAAATGAGTGTTGCCCAGATGCGATACATCATCAAGCAGATATCAAATCGTGCTGAAATCAATAAAGAAATTCAGCCACACCAACTTAGACACAGCTATGCAACTCATTTGTTGAACAATGGAGCTCCCATAGAAGTCATACAAAGTCTTATGGGGCACGAGAAAAGCGAAACAACTAGGATCTACGCTCAATTAAGCGGGAGGCTAAGGAAAGAATATTATCAGAAGTACTTTTAAATGTAAAAGGAGCAATGTCTTAAAAGACTTTGCTCCACTTGACTAAAGCACCCCGTTAGTTTAAGTACATTCTTTCACAAAGAACAATTCTAAATTCTCATAATTTGTTTTATTTCTCCCAAATCAATACCGCTCGTTCTAAAATTGAATCCCAAGAATCTTTTCCAGCAGTAATTTTTTCAATATCGAATTCTGCATAGTACACCGCATCAACGTTTTCACTTTCAGGAAGATTAGAGGTATATTCTCGTTCATTATTTTCATTATTAATAAGGTTTCTTGAAAGGTTTCTTGAAGGCGAATCGGCAATTGTTTTTGTGTAATAAATAAAACTCACAATCTTTTTTTCTCCATCAATTTCAAGACCAAAAGGAAATGTTTCGTGAACCCCTGAATAACCTTTACCATAATAATGAGAAACCAGTTTATTATCACTTTGCTTTTCAATTTTGATTAGATTCTTTGAATACGGGATAACAGTTTCATAACCAAAAACATAAGCATACACTCCAAATAAAATAAAAGCCGTTGCTAAAACAGAAATGATAGAAATTTTCAATTTTTTATTACGCCATTTTTTATTAATCTTTTTAAAAATAGGGGCCTTATTTTCTGCTGGAATAAACAGTTCACGTCTCATTGATTCAAATTCTTTTTGACATTTTTCACAATGCAATAAATGCTCCTCTATCATTTCTTTTGTATCTTGGCTAACTACCTCATCTATATAGAGAGGTAAAACATCCTGTATAATTGTACATTTAGTTTCTCTCATATTCCATCTCCTCCATATAATCGATAATTTGTTTCCTCGCTCTATAAAAAGTCACCCTTGCCCATCCAGCACTTTTCCCAAAGAGACGCCCTATTTTCTCAAAAGGCAATTCACCAAAGGTACGGAGTGAAAAGACTTCCTTATATGGTTCATTCATCGAGTGAAGAAACTGATGAACTGTGAAGGCATCTTCTTCATTCATCAAGTGCTTTACAATTTGAACTCCTGTCATTGCTGCTTCTTTTTCTTCTAAATCGATTTGCTTCTTCTTTTTTTTGTAGTGCGAGAAGTATGTATTTTTTGCAATTGTAAAAAGCCAATCTCGAATATCTTTAGAACCATCGAAATTTTCAATTGCCTTCATCGCTTTAAAAAAAGCTTCTTGCGTAATTTCTTCAGCTATACTTTCATCATTGCTTAAAGATTTGATAAATAAATAAACTTCTTGAAAGTATTCGCGATAGATTTCCTCAAAGTCCATTCTTTTCACCTCCCTCACTTATATAACTCATAGAATTTAATTACGTTACAAAAATTTAGAACTTATTTACACTTAGAGCCATATATAATTTTCTCAATCACCAATCTCTAACTAATTTAGGTTCACCATAATGTAGATAATACTCATCAAAAAATAAGCATATTCGAAAGAATATACCTGTATCATTTATTAACAATAACACTATTCGCTTTTGATATGATTCACCGCGACTAATATTAAATTCATTCCTAAAAACAGAATTCCTTATTGAACTAATCTGCCCCTTTAGTTGAAGAAGAAAAAAGAGCTGTCTGGACAGCCCAATGATCTTCAAGTAAAGTACCCGTTAGCCATCCATGAAGTGCAAAAATCAGCACTTCACCACAGAAAATGAAAGAGGATTAAGTTCTTTCATGGGAGTTTATATGAAAATGAAACCCAATGTCTTTCAGGCGAAAGTATAATCTTGGTTTGGAAATATACAACTGTTTGGACATAAAAAAGACCATCGAAATGATGGTCTTGCAGACTGTAGACAAATGCATAAAATAACGGATGAACCTTTCTCTGAACACTTACTTTACTTCTTTCATAAATAGTCTAACGTTTTCAGCGATTTCTTTGAATTTGGTATGGTGTAAATAATGTGATCCATCCATGGTTACTACTTTTCCATGTACCGAGTCTTTGATCTGCCCTTCATGCAGAGGTATCCATCCTGCTACATCTTCATTATTCGCTTGTACAAAGAGAAGAAGTGGAAGACATTTAGGGAAGGTTAAACCTTGAGCCCCTTTAAAATTAGACGAAATATGGTCCATCTCATTCAAGGTTGTGTCATTATACATGTTTTTATTCGAAATCATTTTCATTTGCTCTACGGTTTTTTCATCGAATGCCAGTCCAGCATAGGGGTCAGCACTGATTTTCATAGTCAATCTTAAGAGACCTGATTTTTTGAGATATGCAAACGTTTTTAATGGGAAATTGATATCCATACCCGGTTGTGTTGCAACACTGCTATCGATTCCAACAAATGCAGTCACCTCGTTTGGATATTTGTTCACATAATCAATTCCATAAATGCCTGTAATGGAGTGGCCCATGAGCATGTATCTGTTAATATTAAGCTGCTGTAGAGCTTCATGAACTTCACTTACCATATTCTCAGTTGTTCGCTCTTTTACAGTTTCATCACTTAATCCATAACCGAAAGGCTCTACCGCAACAACTTTGTAAAATGGAGATAATTCATCGATAAGAAGCTTAAAATCAAGCCCTGGAGTAGCTGTTCCATAACCAGGCAGGAGCACGATCGTTTCCTCGCCCTCGCCTTGAATTAACACATTCATGTTTTTCCCGTCTACAGATACGTGCTGCCCGTAGGGCACTATTCGTTTTTGCTCCGAATGACTACTCATCACATTTGCGATATAAACAATACCTAAAAAAAGTACAATGGCTAGAACGATTGCTCCTATGATTTTAAGTAAGATGTTTCGCACTTTCTTTATTTTCATTCCACTCCGCGTTTTCTTTTCCTCTTGTTGTGTCACTGTTATCTTCTCCTGTCCTGATCTGTTTGTTTGCCTTCCTTCATGTGCCTGTAATGAAATCTTAACCAATGAAGATGTACTCCCCATGACGACAATATGAACTGAATATGAACTGTCAAAAAAAATGCTACGGCTCTATATGCAAGTAAGCTTGCATATGAGTCGTAGCATAGAGAATGAATCTAACTAATCTGTTGGTGTAGTGATTGGCAAGGTGACAATGAAGGTCGTTCCTTGACCAGGTTCACTTTTCACTCGGATGTCACCTTGATGAAGCGACACGATCTGTTTAACGATAGCGAGTCCCATACCACTTCCGTCATACTTACGACTGTGGGAACGATCGGCCTTAAAAAAACGCTCGAATATACGCTTCTGGTCGTCAAGGTGAATACCAATACCAGTGTCGGATATTAGGATTGTCACGTTTTTGATATTTTGTTTGATGCTTACGTTAATCACGCCGGCATCCTCGGAAAATTTGATGCTATTTCTGAGGATATTCGTCCATACCTGATTTAACAGGTCATGATCAGCCGTTACTTTAACTGTCTGTAAATCAAGCTCGAAATGTATATCGCGAGCGGACCATTGTGGCTGGAGCGCCACGATTATCCGTCGGATTTGTTCATCGAGGCTGAGCGTGACGAACCGCAGTTGCTTTGACTGCGATTCAAGCAAACTCAGCTTTAGCAGGCTATCGCTCATTTTGGACATCCTTTTCGCTTCAGCGATGATAATATCAAGATAACGGCTTCGTTCGTATTCTGAAAGGTCAACTTGCTTAAGCACTAGAGCATAACCGGATATCGAAGTGAGCGGAGACTGAACCTCGTGCGACACGTTCGTTACGAATTCCCTGCGCATCTGCTCAAGTTGCTGCAGATCGTGCATCATTTCTTCGAAGCTGCGAGCCAAAGTACCCAGCTCACTCGTTTGCTTAATATTCAACTTGACGTTGAAATCTCCAGATGCTATCCGCTTAGTCGCTTTTGTCAGCTTTTTGATCGGTCTTACCAGGAATACAGAGGCAACTAGAATCAATAAGCTTCCTGCAATCAACGAACATATTGCAAAGATCAATGCCCACTTTGTGACAAAAGAGGCTGAAGGAGGTGCGAGCGCTTCCAAAAATATCGCTTTCGTTCCCATTTCCGTTTTCAACGGCAACCCTAAGAGGACCGTGGCAATACCATTAGGAGTGTCCTGAACAACACCTCCATCTAATACTTTCTTTAGTTGCTCCATTGTCACAGGCGCAGTTTTGTGTCCGTGAAGTTTACCGTAAGACTTGAACTGACCCGTTGCTTCATAAATTCGAATATAATAAGAATCGAGCTGCTTCATTTCACTTACGAACAAGTCCGCTTCACGTAACGGAAGGGTCTTGTAAATCCGGACGATGTCTTGGCCAAAGTTACGTAAGTTGATTTGAGCGTTTTCGTTCAATTTATCTTCGAATATCCAAGTTGACACCAAAAAAGAAATGATCGTGCCCCCGATGATGGAGACTAAAAATGTCATGACAACACGTATATATAAGGATCTGATCATTCATAAACCTCAAGTCGATACCCAAGCCCGCGCACCGTTTCGATCCGAAAATCGGGTGTTGTCGCGAACCGTTCACGCAGGCGTTTAATATGTACGTCTACCGTTCGATCATCTCCGGCGTAATCGATACCCCAAATCTGATCGATCAACTGCACGCGCGTATAGACTTGTCCGGGTGTTCCAGCGAGCTTATACAGCAATTCGAACTCCTTTAGCGGCAACGTAAGCGACTCCGTCCCTTTCTTCACCTTATAGGTCTGTCGATCAAGGATGACGTTCCCGAAATGGATCGTCTGCGTGGAGCCAATCTTGTATCGTTTGAGTAGTGCCCTAACACGAACCGTCAACTCTAACGGATCGAATGGTTTGGTTAAATAATCGTCCGTCCCAAGTTCGAAACCTTTCACTTTCTCCCATGTTTCTCCTCTCGCAGTCAGCATAAGTAAAGGTAGATCAGGATTGGCTCTTCGGAGCTCCTTGCATAACGTCCAACCATCCATACTCGGCATCATAATGTCAAGTACGACAAGATCGACATTCGTTGAGGTGTAGACGGCCAGTGCTTCCTTGCCGTCCGCTGCTTCAGCTGTTGCGAATCCGTCGTTGCGTAGAAATAAACAGACGAGTTCGCGAATGTTCGCATCGTCGTCAGCAACTAATATAGTATGCATCGGTTCCCTCTTTTCCCTGTTTTCCACCGCATTATTTCAAGTAATGATTATACTATAAATTAACACGTATGTTGATTAACCAAAGAATACAGTTTCTTGAATTATCGACCTGTAGAATTCAAGTGTTTCTTTCAAACTAATTTGCCACTCAATTGACAAGGCTTCACAAAGAAACAGGCGTGTGAAACCTGCAAATGACAAGCGTTTGTTTTGTCTTTTGGCCTTGTGCACGAAGAAATTTCAGCAAAGCATAGGCAATTATGGCTGTGAATAACTGATTGAACAACGCATTGGATGTTGTGTCAAACAATACGGGAACGTTCAAATTCAGCTTAATCCAGCGGAAAAATGATTCAATTGCCTAGCGCGATTTGTACATGGCAGCGATTCCTTCGGACAGATAGCTTGCTAGAACACATATTCCACAAACTACTCCAGTAATTACACCCTGAAATAACACGTCCCATACTCACTAATTATTTTTCATCAAATACGTAAATGGCGTATCAACTTTGATTGCACATTCGTTCCAAATCATTACTTGTTAATTTAAGTGAATTCCATCATAAAGATTCATATAGGTTTAGTAATTAGTCGAAGTTATTAGGGTGTTCTGTCGTATAATTTATATATATTAACATATAATTACCTCCTGATTTTTGTATATTATAGTTCTACATCGACACATAATATATAACTTTTTCTCATTGCTTATTGAACTAACCTGCTCCGTTAGTTCAATAAAGAAAAAAAGAGCTGCATATGCAACTAAATAATCTTTAAGTAAAGCCCTCCGTTACTTTAATAAGAAGCTTCGTCATTTATTCTATTTAAATCTTCAGTTGCGATATTTTGTGAAAGACGTTCTAATGTTTGATCGAATGATAGTTTCATTTCTGCAAAAGATGTACATGAGTTGATTGCCGGAAGCTTTAGGATTTTGGCAAGTAAATGACCACAACCAAACATAGAATCGTGGATGATGTAATCAAAATGCTCTCCTTTAATCTGTTCAAGTACGCTAGAGATAACGATATCTGCAGTCAGTAAAAGTCCATTGACCCTTTCGAGCAAATGATTTCTTCCGCCTGAAATAAAGGCTTTTATAAATTTTTGGCCATCAAATGTTCGTACAGTAGCTCCCGTTTTCTCAATACGCTCCCGAAAAGCTTCTATCGTAAAGAATACGACCTCTTCTCCTCGCGAAATTAATTCCTGCACAACGCAAATTGTTGGATTGATATGTCCTTCTGATCCAGCATTAATAAATAAAACACGTGCCAATTCTACCACTCCTTAGGTAAAGATACTTTCAAGATGGTGTAAGAGTAATGGATACTGCCTTTTTTATGGTAGCTTCTCGTCTTATCCTGATCGTTGTAAGTGCGATCAAAATCTAATTAATTGTTTAGGTAATACAAGTAGTCCTGGTGCTATTCTCATGGCAGGAGCATACAAAATAAAAATGGGACAAAACTGTTAAATTAGAAATATCTTAATAAATAATAAAATCAAGCCTATACATATAGGCTTGATTTTTAATTTTATTCTTATTTTTCTGACATTCCATAAGCAAATAGTAAAAGGAAAGTACACACTAAAATAAATAAATTTGCTATTACTCCAATACTCCCAATTAATAACTTAAATTTGTTTGGTTTAGTTAACCACAACGATATACTACTAAGTATAAGACCGAAGATTGAAGAAATTATAAAAATAGGAATGCCAAGGGAAGGTTGAAAATCAGGTCCTCTTAATATATAAAATGTAGTAATACTTAGTAACACAGGTAGTAAAGACAAAGCTCCTAAAATAACCCCAGTTTTGCTTTTATCCAAAATCACCAATCCCTCCTGTTTATATTTCCTATATTACACCAATTTTGATATGTTTTACAAATAACACAAAAATCAATCTGTCCTAGGGGAATCCCGGAATATTAAACGTTACATACTTAGGTTAGGCGTCTCAATAATATAGTTCTAAAATGACTGTTTCCTGGACCGACACCAAAATAATCGTGTCCAAATGCGATTGAGAAGGTGCATTTTGGTTTATCTGCCCTCCTTCATTAAGAATTGATAAACATTTTAAGCCTTGAATCTTAATCCTTTATGTAATTTTATTTTAAAGTTGTTTTTTTATGATTTCACTCTTCTATATTCAATGAAAGAGCAATTAAAACTCTTTTAATACAATAGAAAAGGAGGTGTTGAAATGGCACAACAAAATTGGGGATTAGAAAACGTAGCAGTTAAAGTAGCATCTGTGGCGGGTTTGAACTGGCTACCACAAGAACATTATGAACAGTTGAATAAACTGTTCAAACATCTAAAATTGGAAAACTATTTAGGTGAAAAAGTTATTGAGCAAAGTGCAATAGAACTGAAACTTGTGGGAGTAAAAGGTATTGTTCAAGAAGTAAAGTTTAGTGAACGTACAAAACTTGAAATTACTAGCGGAGATGGACTTCTATTCTTTGCTAAATTACTCCATACGGAAGAGGTAGAGAATGAAGATGGAACGTATAATCAACATTTAGTTGCAATTGAAGATGGTTTGATTATTGTCGAACGAATTGTGACGACAACTTCTAAAACAGTTGTAATAAGCGATCTTATTAAATCTTTAAATCTTGATGGACAGGATGTTTCCGCTCAAGCATGGTATGATAGTATTCCTTGTGTAGCAAATGGATGTTGTGCGTTTGCAGACGGGCCAATCCAATTAGAAAAGCCAGTTGTGTACAAATGGTGTGGAGCAAACTGCGGTAGTGGTACTCCTGTAAATGCAGCCGACAATTGTTGCCGAACTCACGATTACTGTTATTCTAGCTTCCCAAGTTACCCTAACCGCTGTTCTTGCGACCGAAACTTACAACTTGCTTTGGATGTTTCGTGAAATCAAAATTTAACTAAAGCACCCCGTTAGTTGAATAATCTAATAACACTCTAACTTGGTGACCCTGAAGTTAAAAACCACATAGCTAATAAAATCAACCAAATCACTGCTAAAACTATAATTAAACGCTTCATACTCAACCCCCTCTATCATATCCTTCTTCCACTAAACTGCGCCGTTAGTGAAAAAGCGATTGCTCTAATTGAACAATCGCCCCTGTTAGTTTAAGTGAATTTTCTCAAAAATGTATGATATTATACAGTTGAATAGAAAGACAAATTAGAATTTGGAGGTTCAATTTATTAGTAGATATGGGATATTCAAATTCAGTGTATTAGCTTCAAAGATTCAGAAGTTCGACTTTTGGTTGAATTAGCGAATAAAATCAAGAATTAACAACTTATAAATCTAAGTATTAGAAGGAGAACATATGGAAATATACAATATTAATTTGAATATTCATTATTCTGCTCCACAAGAAGTTTGGGATAAGTTGGAGCGTTTATATAGAGAAATGCCTAACTGGAACAACTTTGTAAACGGCTGTCCACAGTGGTATGGTTCAGATGGTAAATTGTTAGAAGTAAGTATTGAATCAAGTGGATTACAATTCTATGCTAAATTACCATCAGAAGAATGGAATGAATGGATTACATTATTTAAGAATAGAGCTACAAAATTATTGGGATATGAAGTTGGCGAACCAGAAGACGGTTTTGAATTTCACTATTATGATTAACCCTACAAATTCCAAGTTGTCCATAAGCTTAATTTTAAAATACATAAGACACTTCGGTGTCTTTTTTATATCATCGACAATTCTTCCAGTCACACCTAATTGCTATTCAACTAACCTGCCCCGTTAGTTCAATAAAGAAAAAAAGAGCTGCATATGCAACTCAATGATCTTCAAGTAAAGCACCCCGTTACTTCAATAAGGGGGCTCGTCAGATTTATGCGGATTTACAACGATAAGACTTCAATTTTATACACGATTTTATTCATCAAAGACGATGGTGCAACATTAATTCAAATGCTTCAAAACCTTTGCTATGACTGACTTTTAACAAAAGTGCATAAAATAACACATAAACAATGTTCATAAGATAAGCCACGAACGTTGATTTCACAACATTCGTGGCTTTTTGATGTGTTTCCAAACTTTCATTTGGGAACGTTATTAGGTTTAGTTATGTATACGTTATAAATCCTTGTTTCACTAATGCTACAGTTAGTTGAACAAAGTTTTGTGGTTTCACCTTGAAAACCAAATTAGTTAGCGAAGCATCTCTACCTTTACCTTTAGTTTTATATCCATAGGAAACCCTTCTTCTTCTACTAGATAAGATATGACATAAGCGCCTTCAGGGAATCCGTCAAATACCTTTTCATAACTTTCATTACTTTTTAAAGCACCAATTGCTATATTTGTTTCTTTATCTAGATTTTTAATTTTGTATAAAAAACTTTCAGTACCAATATTTAATAAGGTTATTTTAAATGGACTATCTCCAGAATGAGTAAAATAAGATTCACTTTGACCTATAGGAGACGTTATCTCTGCATCAATCGCAATAGGATAAAAACCTCTTATTGGTGCTACTTTCTCTATATCCGTGACATCTAAGATAACAGGTTCCTTTTTTACAACTTCTTTTACTTCTTCTGTCTTTTTAGTATTATCCTCTTTGCTAATTGTTTTGGAACGTTCAGTAGCCAACGATTCTGCTGTAGCTTCTGTGTTATCAGCTTCATCATTAATACAACCTGATAAAGCCAATGAACCTAATAAAATGCTTATGCAAAAATAACTTTTCAACATTTCCACCCCACTTAATATTATTAAAAAAGTTGCTTTAATAATACCACAAATGGATTTTATTGGTTTGTAACTATTTTAAGTCCCCAAAGCGTCGTTTGGTAATCTTTCATAAAAAGTTGTTATTCAACAATCTGGACCGATTGTTGAGCACAAGTTAAACATCATTGTTGAACTAACCTGCGCCGTTAGCACAATAAGAAAAAAGAGCTGTCTAAAACAGCTCAATGATCTTCAAGTAAAGCACCCCGTTAGTTTAATAAGAACTGTGACGCTTATACAACAATCGCGCCCGATTGTGTTGCTTTAAAATAAAGTTTGATCAAAAATTCTTCACAAGCCAGCATTTTACGATAAATAAAAAGAATCCATTTTGAAAAAAGATTGATCAAAATGGATTCTTATCCCTCAAATTTAAGATTGGTTTTTATAAAAAAGATCGATTATTTTCTACCAATAGGCTTTGGATCTACAGGTTTTTCTGGTTGCTCTGGCCCTTCAGGTGTTGGCTCTATTGCTACTGGTAAGGATTTCCGTCTTTTAGAACAAAAGCAGTTTTACTTTCCACACCTGTAGCAGATATAGACTTTATACCATATGTGTATACTTTACTATTATTTGCAATAGTATCTACATAAACAGTATTACCTTGTGTGTTATAAACCACGTCTACTATATTTTTAACGTCTTCATATGATCCTTCTTTTGTTCCATCAAATCGGTATATTACATATTTCCTTGGTTGAGTACTATTTTCATCTGTAATAGTAAGCTTCATGCCGAAAGACTCTTTATTCAATTTAACATCAGTTGGACATAAAGGTATTGCAGAGCCTTTCCAATAAATTGTAGGTGTTAAAGCTTTATAATTGTATAGTTGCTGATTTAGATAAGAAGCATATCCAAGAGCGTTATTGTTAATACTTCTTAGAGAAAAATGCATTTGTCCTTGAGCATTTTTATTTGCTCTGTTGGCGATTACTTGGCTGATAAGTTCCGTCTTATTATTCCATGCAGTATCAGAATCATTTCCAACTTTATGATTGGCCATGCCAATATATAAATTAACAGGATGGACTTTTGCGTACGTTTGAACTTCTCTTCCCCACCAATCTAATAAAACAGAGTAATTTGCTGCTTTATGATTTCTGGACCAATAGATTTGAGGAGCAATATAATCGATACTTCCATCTTTAATCCACTGTCTTGTATCAGCATAAAGATCATCGTAGTTACTCATTCCATTCGTGTTACTACCAGTAGAATCTTGCCCTTTGTTTCGCCAAATTCCAAACGGAGATATTCCATATTGAACATGAGGTTTAATTGCCTTAATGCTTGCATAAACCTTTTTTACTAATTGATTAACATTATTTCTGCGCCAATCTTCAATATTATTGAATGAGCCACCATACTTTTTAAAAGTTTGTTGATCTTGAAAAGTCTCTCCTTTTATTTTATAAGGATAGAAGTAATCATCCATATGTACAGCGTCGATATCATAGTTGCTTACTAATTCTTCTATGGTTGATAATAAGTAATTTTGAACTTCCGGCAAACCAGGATCTAAATAGTATTGTTTACCGTATTTCACTACCCAATTAGAATTTTTACGGGCTACATTATCGGCAGCAAGATTAGTCAAAGATTGCGAAGGCATAGTGACCCTATATGGGTTTACCCAAGCATGAAGTTCTAATCCTCGCTTATGTGCTTCGTCCAGCATTATTTGCAATGGATCAAAACCCGGATTGGTCCCTTGTGTATTGCCTGTTATATACGATGACCATGGAGCAAGCTTAGACGGGTACAGTGCATCATTTAATGGCTTAACTTGAAAAATAACTGTATTAAAGTTATCAGCTTTTAATTTGTCTAAGGTACTTTGAACCCATTGAGTATATTGGGTTTTACTCATACCTGCCTTCATATCAATATTAGATACTGTTGCAATCCAGGCTGCACGCATTTCATTTTGAGGTAGTGAATTAGCTGTAGCCTTTTGATTTGTAAAAACAGGAATAAGTAAAAGTAAAACAAAAAAAGTTACTAAGCACTTTCCAAAAAAAATTTTAAACATAAATAATGAAATCCCTCCTTTTAATTCTCAGCTATTAAAACCTAGCTGTTACTATAACCTAAGTAAATACCATTTCAGCCTATTCTATAAAAGTAGGAACTGATTTATCCTTCCAAAAAGTGTCTTACAGTAATTAGGTCTGTAGCATTTTGTCGGCAGGACCCTCTAGTGGTAATTTCAATTGTTTGCGAAGCTCGTAGGAAAATTTTATTCTGTTTCTTCGCTCACTATATAATACCACAAATCCCCAATTATTCTCCCTTCACCGGTAATTTCTATTTATTTAAATTCTTGACGCCAATTTTATGATAGCGTTGAATAGCAATCATTTGGTCAATTGTTAAGTTCGTTTGATAAAGTGGACCATACGGTGGAAGGATTGGAAGAAATTCTTCACAAGATAAACATCAGTTTTAACATAAATGTCCAATAAAAAAATCATCTCAAAGGATAACTAAAGAGATGATTTTTATCAAACTTTATTACAAATTATCAATCTTTATTATAAACGTTCAATCTTTTTTACAAAGTTACAGATTGTTGAATAAACAACTGCATAATGTCTACGTATTGTTCAATAAACTACATCAACAATTATGAAACTATCTTCTACTTTCTTCGTATATTAACTAAGTCAACTAATTCTCGAGGTGATAATAATGTACGAATACCATTTCGTTAAAGTGGAACTAAATACTTGGGGTAGTAAACCAAAAGAAGATTATCAAAATATAATTCACCAATACGCATCTGACGGATGGAGATTTGTTCAAATTTTTGCTCCTTCAACTAAAGGATATGGTTCCGCAGCCTATTTTGAATTAATTTTCGAGAGACCCCTTAATTAGATTTGAGGGGTATTTCTATTTTTGGGAACATAATGTAGAAATCTGTTTACTTAAACTCATCAGCTTTTTATCACTGATCAGTTTTGTTCTAATGTGCCTCATTTTTTGCATTACTTTTTATTAGACATTAATAATCTAATCTATTTTACAGCAAATGCTTATTCCTTTTGTGATTTCTTATTGAACAAACCTTCCTCGTTAATTTAAGTATTCTTCACAATACCACCTTAATATTAAAATAAATATCCTATTTTATTTAAAACTTTTATTCCGTTAAATGGCCCGATTGTTGAACACAAGTTAAACATTATTGTTGAACTAACCTGCCCCGTTAGCCATCCATGAAGTGCAAAAATCAGCACTTCACCACAGAAAATGAAAGAGGATTAAGTTCTTTCATGGGAGTTTAAGTACAATACTCACAAGCCCATACCGCTTTTAACACAAATTTCCAACTTCATTAGAGATTGTTATTCAATTTAATGGCCCGTTTGTTGAATTGTCATAATCCATCTTGTCAATGGTATCAAACCTTTTTACAAATTATCGGACTTTATTACAAATGATCAATCTTTATTTTAAATCTACACTTGGCCAGCCTGTCTGAAAAAGAATGGCCGATACTACAATTAGAAGGTTCCGGAAAAAATGATCGGACTTTAGAGTTACTAAACACTTAAAAAATCAACGATCATTTTCATTTCTAGATCTGGCATCATATGCATGTGTCCGCACCCTTTTAACATATGAGCCGTGTTATTTGGTATGATTCTTTGGGCTCTTGGTAATACTTTTTTCGCTGGAAATAAACAATCTTTTTCTGCTGCCATAATAAGCGTCGGTGCTTTACACTGTTGCATTAAATGTTCACTCACATTGGATGGCATCCCTACTTTTGTTTTCACATGATCAAAACTATCTTTCACCATATCTAAAGTATCTTTATCAAGAATTTCTTCTTTAATAGCCATAAATAAAGCTGTTTTTTTTATATATTTTTCTTTCTTCGTTAGTTTATATTTGAGTAGTGGTATCATCATTTTTACAGTACTGATTGGAAAGGCATTGTTAATACCTGATGGCACAATTAATACGGATTTTTTTACTTTCTCTGGTGCGGTACACATCAGTTTTGCCAGAACTCCGCCTCCAAACGAAGCCCCAAAACAAGCTATTTTATCAAATCCAAGCGCTGTTATAACATCACTTGCCCACTTTCCATAATCATAATTGCGAGGAGAGAGATTAACCTCATCACTTTTTCCAGGGTGGCCAATAATATCAACCGCATAAATATGAAAATCCTTAAGCAGGAATCTGTACATTAATAAATTATAGGCAGTCGTACTATTCCCTCCATGAAATACTAACAATGGTTCTCCCGATAGATTACCAGTTTCAATGATATGTGTTCTTCCAAAACGACTATGAACGTAAACATCCTTACATGTATATTCCAATTTCTTCAATTGAGCATCATAAAGTTTTAGTGACATTTCTCTTCCAAATTGTGTTTTGTATATACTCATTTAACCCTCTCTTATTAGTTATCTCATTCATTAATTTAATTATTGTGCAGATGTTCCAACCACCTGGCATCCAGATTTTTTCCCAAGTTACGCTTGAAAAAGGTTCTGTGACTGTACTTCCCTATCAGTAACTTCCCCAAAATGTCGTAAGAATCAAATTTTTCACCAATCTCGTTCTCTAAGAGCTTCTTCAATATCGATATCAATCTCAAAATATTGTAAAACTTTTTCTACTGTTAATGCGATTGAATCCCGTGCAACCGTTTCAATTTCACTGTCATTTTCATAAAACTCATTCTGCAGCTCATTGATCGCTATTGTCATTTCGTCTAATTTTTCTTGAATCTCTTCTATTGTATAAGTGTTCTCCTCAATAAAATGTACTACATTAACAATATGAGATTTAAGTTTATCTACTAAAAATGATGGAAAGAAAGAATCTTCATACATATCCTCTAGATAGTTAAATTCAGAATCAAGTTTCTTCACAATACTTCCTCCTTTGAAATCAAAGCTATTTATACATACTGTAAAGCTTGCCTTTCTACATTTTGTAGATATAGCCACACATCTTAAACAAGCATAAAAAATCTTTATTTTTGCGGTTAAAGTCTCTTAAAAGCCCAAGTCTGTTCAATTTGACTATCATTATTAATCATAACCATTACAACACATACTATAATTACCACAAATAGTTAAGTTTTTCCATAAGGATTATGTCATTGTTTTTTCCGGCTTTTCGATTTAAACGTTTTATGTATTGTTATAGCCAAGATGCAATAAGCTTCTTGGCTACTAATATTTTAAATTCTTTTATAAGTACACTTAAAACTCAATCATGCCATCTTCCATTTTGACTAACAGATTTATGCATGTCTTCTTATCACATCTTGATAGTTACTTCTCTATAAATGCATAGCGTCAGCATCACAGATCCTGTATCACAGACGTAATGAGCCCGAAAAATAGGAATGGTTTAATTTCACAAATAATCCCTCGTCTGAAATAAACATAATAACTCTTCTGGAACCCGGACCGAATCCTTATAAAAAAGGTATACAGGAACACTTGGTAAAGCTATTTCATCGAAGGGAACGATATTAAACCGACCTTCCATCCGCTCTCTTCTAACAATCATCCGTGGTAAAAATGACATACCTAGCCCATCTTTTATTAAGCGTTTTACCACATAGGATTGAGATATGGACACTTGTTTTGTAACTACATATTTTTCCTGTAGTTTATGTAATAGCTCCTTCCAAATAGTTGGATGATGGTTTGTAAATAAAGTGTAAGTTTGAAATAATTCTTCATATTCAATATAAGCTCCTGTCTCATCATCGAAAGCATCTAATGGAATAACCAATTCTAGAGGGCTCTCTACAAGAAGCTCTTGGTGCCAATGTCGATAACATGTTGGCAATAATGAAATACCAATATGCGCCTGATCACTATTTATTAAATCCTCAATTTTTGCTGAATCCTCCACTAAAATAGATATTTCGATAGAAGGATTTTCATTAATAAACTGATAAATAACATGAGGCAATATCGTTTCCACCATTAATGGAGTCATTGCAATAATTAGCTTTTCTTCAATTCCTTTAGTAGCTAACTGAAAACGTTCAATACTTTTATCCCATTGATGGATAATTTGCTGAGCTTCAATTAGAAAAAGCTGCCCTGCCTCCGTTAATTGCACACGGTTTTTCTCACGTTTAAATAATTTAACATTCAAAAATTGTTCTAATTGATGAATATGAACAGTGATACTTGGTTGCGATAAATGTAGTTCTTCTGCGGCCACTCTAAAATTACAAGATTTAGCTGCAACTACAAAAGACTGTATCCATTTATAATCCAATATCTCATCCCCTTTAATTAATGTTTATAATCAACTTCATTAACTATATTTAATTTACTAAATTATCCAATAATAATAAACTTAAAAGTAGATCGATTACTTTTACACAAAGGGGAGAATCGTATGTTAGCTAAATTAAGTAAGCAATTCCGTACTTTTGCAAAAAATGAATGTGAAAACTCAAGTCCACTGTATGAACATTTAGCCAATAAGATTGCTGATGATGAAGAACTATTAAAACTTGCGACATTTATACCTCAAGGGCAACCTGTACCTAATTTATTATTAGCTGGTGTTCAGTATTTGCTGTCATCATCTAAAGGCGATTTAGTTCATTTTTATCCATCTTTAACGGCATCACCCAAAGCAATTAATGAGGTTTTTCCTGTTTTTAAAACATTCGTTTTGTCCCATTCAGAAGAATTAAAGACTTTATTTCAAGAAAAACTTGTTCAGACTAATGAAATTCGCCGTTGTTCCTACCTTTATCCGATGATGACAGAAATTTATGAACGCCACAAAAAACCATTAGCTTTACTAGAAATCGGTGCAAGTGCAGGACTTCAACTTGGAATGGATCAATACAATTACTGCTATAATCAACAGCATCACATAAACAATTCTAATAATGCTTTCGTTTTGTCCTCAGAAAATCGAGGACAGCCGCTTCCAGCTTCTATTTCAAATTCTCCAGTTGTTTGTAAGCGAGTAGGCATCGATTTAAATCCTATTGATATGCATAATGAAGAAGAGCTCCGATGGCTCCAAGCATTAATCTGGCCAGAGCATCAAGAACGCAGACTTTTGTTAAATCAAGCGCTCCCTATTTTAAAAGAGCTCGATTTACAACTGATAAAAGGAGATGCCATTAAACTTATAAAAAAGATTAGTAGTGATATTAATGAAGATGCGATGTTAGTTGTTTACCATACACATGTGGCAAATCAAATACCTATGGAGTTACGCCTTGAATTAATAGAGCAATTAAAAGAGATCAGCATAGAACGACCTCTTTACCACTGTTATAACAATTTATTTGATATGCAACTGCATCAAGATTTTATTGATCAAGGAGAAATAGAATCTATACGTATAATGGAACGCCCTGATGGTCATGCTCGATGGTTCAAGTGGTCCAACCAAAAATAAAAATTGACACAAAAAAACGCTGCATAAGATTTCCCTCTTATGCAGCGTCATGTTGATAAAAAACTATTAAATCATTGAAATTAAGTTTTCTATTTTTAAAGTATGGCTCTCCGGCAAAACGAGGGGGTGATTTCCGTTCCGGCTTGCGCTCCTGGGTCACATCTGTGACGCTAATCTCCAAGGAGTCACCCCGCCTCCACTCCAATCAACCACTTCATTAAGCAAGTATCATATGGCACATCACTCTAATTTTTTGCAGTATATTTTTTAATCGCAGGTAGAATATCGTTCCCTATAATCTCAATGTTTTTCATTAATTTATCGAATGGCACACCGCCAAAATCAATTTGTGCCATAAATCGTTGCATGCCATAGAGCTCGTATTGATATAGTAATTTTTCAATAATTTGTTCCTTACTTCCGACCATTAAGGCGTCGCGTGTATCTGTCGCTTCCGCAAATTGTTGCTTTGGATAACCGGCGCCACGAATTGCTTGGAATCCACCATTTAAATGTGGGTACATCCCTTCTAGTGCCTCGTTCGTCGTATCCGCAACATAAAATAGGCTTGCTGTAGCAATCGGTAACTCTTTCGGATTGAAGCCACTTCGCTCAGCTGCTTCTCTGTAGGCATCAACTGATGGCTTAAAGTTCACAGCTGAACCACCTAATGTCGTTAACATCATTGGAATGCCCATATAGCCTGCTTTAATAGCACTAGCAGGGGGGCCACCGACAGCTCGCCAAATTGGCAACGAGCCATTTTTAGGTTGTGGCATAATTTGCGCATTGTGGAGTGGCGCACGGAATTGTCCTTCCCAAGAGACAAGCTCATTGTCATTTATTTTTTTCAGTAGCGCTAATTTTTCTTCAAAAATGTCTTCATAATCCTTTAAATCAATGCCTAGTAATTGATATGCACCTACTCGAGAGCCACGACCAGCAACTATTTCTGCACGTCCATCTGAGATTAAATCAATCGTTGCAAAATCTTCATATACACGTACTGGATCAGAGACACTTAGTACCGTCGCGGAGCTTGTTAGTTTAATTTTTGATGTAGCTTGTGCGATCGCTCCTAAAACAACCGTATGTGCCTGTGTAGTAAAGTACGATTGGTGACTTTCGCCTACACCAAATACATCAATACCTGCTTGTTCTGCAAGCTGACTTGCTTCAACTAGCTCTTGGATTCGTTGCTGAGCCGAAATTCGGCCACCTGTTAATGGATTCGGAATATGATCCCCTAATGAATAGAGGCCAAATTCGATGCCTTTCGATTGATCAATGCGGTATTTTTCCATGATTAAACCTCTCCTTAATCTAGTGGTTCTAAATTAGCTTCGATTTCTGCACGTTTTTCTTCTAGAAATGGTGGAAGATCAAGTTCTTTACCAAGATCCTCTACTGCGGAATCAACAGTAAACCCTGGACCATCTGTCGCCATTTCAAATAAAATTCCATTACGGTCTCTAAAATAAAGACTTTGGAAATAATAACGGTCCACAATGCCAGTACTATCAAAGCCCCGCTCCTTAATTTTGGCATCCCACTCTTGCAATTCCTCCACTGTTCCGACACGTAGTGCAAGATGATGAATACTACCACGACCAGGTTTCTCGCTAGGCCCTTCTAATTCTTTTACGACGATTTCTCCGACTACCTCACCAGGAATGGATTGCAATACTGCTTCTTGTTCACTTTCTGTAACAGCTGTGTAATTAAATAGCTCTTTTAATAAGCTTACTGTCCGTTGCAAATAACGAACTGTCATTTCAACTGTACCCATCCCTAAAATGCGATGTTTCGCTGGGATATCAGAGCCGTCCCATGGTTGCCAATGCGCAGGTGTTTCGTGACCATGATTATTTAAAAGCACCATTCGTAACCCTTCATGATCCTCAAAAAACAATGCATCTTTACCTGCATATGTTGTCATTTCACTATGTTCAACCTCTAATTCTTGAAAACGATTTTTCCAATATAACAGACTGTCATAGCTTGGCACTAATAGTCCAATACGTGTAATGGCATTTGTTCCTCGAACTGTCCGTCCTGCTACGGGCATTTCAAAAAATGTTAATTCTGTACCTGCAGCTCCTGTTAAGTCTCCATAAAATAAATGATACATAGAAGGCGAATCTTGGTTGACTGTTTTTTTCACACGACGTAAGCCGAGAATTTTTGTATAAAAATCATTATTACGTTTACCGTTTTTCGTTAGCATTGATATATGATGATGACCACTTAATTTGTTCATGAATGTTTCCTCCTCATTTTCACTTGACTAAGCAAGTGATGTTGTAAAAAAAATCACACTGGCGGTAATTTTTTTTCACGACTATGCTTCTCTAATTTTGACATAAATGTATTTAAAGTTTTCATTTCTTCTGTTGTAAATACTTCTTCAAAAAATGAAGATTGAAATTGTAGCTGACTTGGTGTTGCCGCATCAATCATCTGCTCGCCTTTAGCTGTGAGCGAAATTGTTTTGGTCTTCCAATTTTGCTTGCGTTCAATAAGTCCCTCTTTTTCAAGACGAGCAAGCATCCGAGACATACCACCTTGCGACACTGTCACTTTTTCTGCTAACTGCGATTGCGTTAACGGTGCATATGTCTTTATTTGTATTAGGACATCAAATTGTGCAGTCGTTAAGTCAAAGCGCTTTAAAAACTCATTGGATAGCTGGTTGCTTTGATTTGTAAAGCGCATCATCCGAATCCATGTCAGTGATCCGAGCGTGTGTTTTCGCATTGCTTCCTCCCCCTTTCATCATCACTTTACCACGCAAGTGATAAACAAGCAAGGAAAATATCTCGAATTCAAGATAAAAAATAGTGAGAAGCCAGTGAAGCCTCACACTATATAATGCCATGCGTCGTAATCGGATATAAGTTTCCTTTAAAGGCAAAAGAAATTCTCCCTGTTTCTTCAGACACTACCATAACAAGCGCATCACTTACTTCACTTAATCCTAATGCTGCTCGATGTCTAGTGCCTAATTTCTTTTCCCCCGTATGTCTGTCTGAAAGTGGCAGTACATTTGCTGCTGACTGAATTAGATTTTGGCTAACTAAAACTGCGCCATCATGAAGCGGATTTCCAGGAAAAAAAATAGATTCTAATAAGGAATGCGTTACTTCTGCACCAATATGAATACCAGACTGTATAAGAGATGCTAGAGAATCTTCTCGTTCAATCACAATTAGTCCACCGTGTCTTCTTTTAGACATGTTTTGTACGCAATGCGAAAGCTCAGGATATTTTTCAGTAAACGGGGAAAGATAGCAATTTAAATAAAATGTTGCAGCTTTCATTTCAATCGTTAAAAACTTCTCTTTAATTTTTTCAAAATTCCCAAGAAGACAGTTTGCATCAGTATCCATCGCTTCAACGCTTTGCTGTAATGATTTAATGACCTGCAGAAGCTCATCCTTTAACGTTTGTTTCATTGGTGAAAAATCGCAATTTGTTGGATCCAAAAAAACACCCCGCTTTTCAAATTTATTATGTATTTATTTTTTAGTTTCTCTAGATGGAATTATTTTATTCGTCTTTTATTCGTTTATTCATCTTTTACAGTTTTCCCATCATGTATGATTTGTTGTAGATAGATATTTCATTATGCCAATGTAGCCTTCTTTAAATGAATAATCTTATTAACACCACAAGAGGAATCGTGGAATTAATTGTATTTCACGAAAATTTTTTAAATCTATTTTATAGTTTTTCGTACTATATCTTTGACAGACTTTATAAAAAGAAAGGCTGTTTTCGTAAACTTTGTTGCTATTTAATTATGGTATAATTTAGAAAAATGATAGGGGGGGTAATCTTATTAATTTTATAAAACCAGTGGACTTCATTTTTATTTTGGCTTTTACACTCTTATTCGTTTTAGACTATTTCCCTAATCTTCCACTTACAGACTCTATTCCAAAAGGTGTTCTTATCGCCCTAATTTCAGGACTTTTTATATTTAATCTGATATTCAAGAAGTACAGAGACATAAACAATAAAGAAATACTACAATGGCAAATTTTTTCGACCATCTATATCCTATTAATAATGGGGATACTTACGATTTTAGGAGGACAATCATCTTCTGGCATATCCTTCGATAATGGGATTTTATGGATCATCTTTTTGATTGCACTGTTTGATATTTTTTCTCAATATAAGAAAATAAAAAGGACAGAAGCATAGGTGTTCAACTTATGTACCGTAAATTATTAACTGTAAAATAATATTTCAACGTACCGATTAGTTTGATACAATGGAGTAGAATTTACATCAATGATAGCTACAACACAATTACTCAAGCAATGAAAGCGATTCAGAGAGCATGAAAGACAGCTACTAAATCAACCGTTAATAAATTTTAAAGAACAAGGGCTTTACTACGAAATAAAGTAAAGCCTCTTCTTAATGCAGGAACAGGGATTATCATGGCAGATAATAGCTAATGTTCAAGTAACTTATCTATTACTAGTTTCGTTAAATTAGGCATTATTTCCATTGTATATTTTAATTCTGTTCTTTCGTATCTGTTATGTGCGTCATAACCATATGGTCCGATATTAATTGCTGGAATATTTAGGTCTCTAATTGCATTATAGTCTACAAAATGTTTTGTTCCCCAACTTGGGTTATTGTTAATAACTGATTTTATGCTTTCTTCATCGTCATTTATAGCTACACAGCTCATGTCACAAATATAAGGGAAATAATTTCTCTGTACGATTGGCTTATTATAATGTGGTTGGACTTTTGCAATAGCATAATCTAAAGCTACTAATAGATTTTTTTCTTTTTGATTTTTTCCAGTCACCTCGACGCGTGGTGAATAGAGTGAAGAATAAAAAATAATGATAGCAGGGCTCTTGTCCTTTGCCCATTTCCATGTTTCTTCTACTACTCTCGCTGAAAACATGCGTACATCTAATTCTTTATTTTTTAATAAGTCTTCTTTAAATCTCTTCATATGCTCTTTGTAACTATCACCAGATTGAGAAACAATCGATTGTTCTAGTTCTTCATAGAATAACACCCTAGTTTCCCATGGTAATTTTGTATATTCCTGTTCGCTAATTTCACAATACCTTTTATAATGATTATTTAGATTTTTTACTACATTATTAAATGCAATTTCAGCTTGAATCTTTAGTTTTTCAAGAACATCTTTAGGAGACCATGACTGCACAAAGAAGTTATAATATACATATGAAGCAAGTGCTGTTTGAACTGTATAAGTTTCTTTAAAATCCGTTTGCTTCAACGTTACTGGTGGCATAGGTGTTTCACCTAATGATTTATCGCATAGCTCCGGATTATAGGCAATTTGTCTAGTTAACTCTGCTGCAATATAGTTAGGATCAAGTCCTTCAAAGCTAGACCCCACATGACTTTCAGCTCCGGTGATATAAAAAGATGGAAGAAGCTTCCCAACACTGCCTTTATAAATATATCTATTTTCATCCTCTTCATACCTAGGAGCAACAAAATCAGAATTAATTAATGCTTCATATTCGAATCCATATTCTTCCTTAATTTTTTTCAAATCATTTAATCCCGATAATACCCCGTGCGAACTATCCTCCTCGTCACACTCAGCAAAGAACACAATATTTCCTTTCAATTCTTCAGGGTGTTCTGAATAATACTTTAATAGATAATAATTGCTTGCAACACCGCTTTTCATATCTAGTGTTCCTCTGCCAAATAACCATTCATTCGATTCCAAATGCTTTTTTACTAACGGAGGAACCTTTTCATGTTTTAATGCTTCTTGAAGATCATTAGGAAAACATGCTTTCTCTTTCAAGCTATTATAATCATCTATTCCTACCGTATCCGTATGTCCCATTAATACAACTGTTTTATCACTACTTCCTTTTGTACCTCTTACAAAAGCAAATACGTTATATCTCTCAACCTCATCATCTACCGTTTGTGAAGTAAACACATAGTCTGGATTTTTTTGAAAGTATGGTAGGTTAGAAATTGTTTTAGCAAGTGATTTTGATATATCGATTTCACCTTCGGTATTTACTATACTTTCAATTTTCACAAGATCATTAGTAACTTTTAATACCTCATCATACGTTTTTAACATGAATACCAACCCCTAACTTAAGATAATAATTATAAAACCTGTTGTAAAAACCTAACTGTTCTCTCTTCCTTTGGGGTTTTAAAGAACACGGCAGGAGGTCCTTCTTCAATTATTTTTCCATCAGCTAACATAATGACTCTATCCGCAACCTCCTTTGCAAAGCCCATTTCATGCGTTACAATTACCATTGTCATACCATCTCTTGCTAAACTTTTCATTGTTTCTAATACTTCGCCAACTAATTCAGGATCTAGCGCCGATGTTGGCTCGTCAAACAGCATAACGCTTGGGTTCATAGCAAGTGCTCTTGCGATAGCAACCCGTTGCTTTTGTCCCCCAGATAATTGTTCAGGATAATAATTAGCTTTATCAGCAAGCCCAACCCTAGTTAATAACTCCATTGCATTTTTATTCGCTTCTTCTTTACTTTGTTTTTTCACCTGAATGGGTGCTTCGGTTATGTTTTGTAAAACACTTAAATGCGGAAATAAATTAAAGTGTTGAAATACCATGCCCATATTTTCTCTGACACTATTTAAATTAGTTTTTTCTATATCAATAATCTCATCGTTGATGCTTATAGTACCCTCATCTAATATCTCTAAAAAATTCATACAACGTAATAAAGTGCTTTTTCCCGAACCACTGGCCCCAATTAAAACAACTACTTCTGATTTATTTATCTCGAGGTTTATATCTTTTAAAACTTTCAATTTACCAAATGATTTAGAAAGCGACTTCAACTTTATCATGCTTTTTCCCCTTCCCAACATCCAATCTGCTTTCAAGCTTATTAAACAATAGTGTGAAGATTAGAACTAAAATTAAATAATATACGCCTACTACAAAGTATGTTTCTAAAGGCATGTAATTGTATGCTTGAGCAGATAAGGCATGGTTAAATAATTCTGAAACTGCAATATAGGCTACTAAAGAAGAATCTTTTAATCCAATAATGAATTGATTGGCCAATGAAGGAATTGCTCTCTTAAAACTTTGTGGTAAGATAATTCGTCTCATTGTTTTAAAATATGTCATTCCTAAAGATCGCCCTGCCTCCATTTGTCCCTTATCAATAGATTGAATGGCTCCTCGAAAGATTTCTGCAATATAGGCTCCAGAATGGATCCCAAGTGCAATAGCTCCAGCTGCAAAATCAGATAGAACAAAAATACTAGAAATACCGTAGTACAGGAACATAAGTTGTACGATAAGTGGCATACCACGAATAATAAAAATGTAAGCGTTAGCAACCATCTCTAATACCTTTATATTAGAAACCTTGAAGAAGGCAAAAATCAGCCCTATAACACAAGCAATTAATAGGGAGACAACTGTTAACTCAACAGTTAAAACAGTTGCTTTTAAAAATTCGACCCCATGTTTTTCGAATATAGATGCTATATTGACTAAAAACTCCATATAAATCACCTAACCTCTTTAAGTGTGTGGGTGTAGAAGGCGGACATTTATTTTGTCTTAACGTAAGCTAAAATCTGTTTAATTATGAAAAGCGCAAGTGCCCTGCTTAGCTCCGATAAGTGCTGACAGTACATGACGAAAGTATGCTCACACAAAGATAGATACCGAAACAATCTTAAAGAGGGCTTTGGCGATGAAACTAGACACTGTTCAAAGAAATTAAAATGAGTGAATTTTCAAACTATTTCACATAATCTCTTATCCAAGAACAAGTTTAATAGCCAATTCTAGTATGTTTCTATTATACTAGGCGCTTTTCATTTCCACAATTTGCTTATTCTAATAAATCTTTACCAAACCATTTTGTACTTATTTCTTTATAAGTTCCGTCTGCAACCATATCTGCAATTGCTTTGTTAATTGCTTCTAATAACACTTCATTATTCTTATTAATAGCTACTGCAATTTCTTCTCTTTTAAGTTCTTCTCCCACTGTTTGTATTTCTAAACCAGATTCTTTCATCGCCGTAATACCTACAATTTTATCTGTAATGACTGCATCTAAACGTCCAGGAGGAAGGTCTTGTAATGCATAGATCTCACTAGGAAATTCTTTAATTTTATCTGTATATTTTTTGGCATCTTCAACGTACGTACTAGCTTGCATAACACCTATAGTTTTCCCCTTTAAATCATCTAAAGATTTGATATCTTTGTTTTTACTTGAAATAAATACTGTTGCTCCAGAAATATAATATGGATCTGAGAAGTCAACCTGTTTTTTTCTCTCCTCAGTAGCTGTCATACTCCCAATAATTGCATCATATTTCTCTCCTCGTAACCCCTGAAGGATCGTTTCCCATGGATTTGTAACAGGGTTGGGATCAAGCCCAATTCGCTTTGCAATTTCATTGCCAATTTCTACATCGAAACCAACTAATTTTTCATTTTCCTTATAGTTTAAAGGTTTTAGTAAACCACTCATTGCAAATGTTAGCTTACCTTCATTCACCAATTTCATATCTGATGTTGCGCTATTTCCTTCTTGTGCTTTTCCTCCATTACTAACAGATGTATCCGTTTGTACATTTGAATCTTTTTCTGAACACGCAACCATCAATGAAACGACTACCACCAATAAAAAATAGAATAGACTTCTCTTCATAAAAACCCATCCCCCCTTGTGATTAAGCTAATTCTCCGCCATCAATGGCAATTGTTTGCCCGGTAATATAAGCTGATTCATCTGAAGCAAGGAAGGCATATAACGCCCCTACTTCTTTTGGATCTGCATGCCGTTTTAAAGGAATCCCTTCATTTACAACCGCTAACATCTCAGGTGTATACTCAGCCTTTTGCATCGGCGTTAATACATAACCCGGACATATTGTGTTAACTCGAATTGTTGGTGCCAGTTCTAATGCCATCGTTCTTGCTAAAAGATTAACACCTGCTTTTGAAGCGTTATAATCTGCATAGAATGGATGTCCCGTAACTCCGTTTGTAGATGCTGTCATGAGTATAACGCCTTTGCCCTGTTCAACCATGATTTTTGCGGCCCCTTGGGAAGTATAGAACACACCATTTAGATTAATATTTAAAACCTTATTCCATTGTTCTGGCGTAATATCGAGAAATTTAGAGCGAACGCTAATACCTGCGTTCGCTATAAAAACGTCCACTCCCCCTAAATCCTCTTTAATATGTTTAAAGACATCATTTACACTTTCAGGGTTACTAACATCTGCTACATACCCTTTAGTAATTCCAGGGTTTTCTTTTATCGATTTTTCAATACTTTCTTCATTAATATCTAAAATAGCTACTACTGATCCCTCTTCTACAAAACGTTGTGCTGTGGCTAATCCTATACCACTAGCCCCACCTGTAATAACAACCCTCTTCTTTTCTAAACTACTATGCCTCGATCCCATTAAAACACCCCTAAGATTTTAACTTGTTATTTCCGCCGTATTTTTCACCTTTTCTTGATATACCCTCCATGAAGTACACCATTTAGCAGGATCATCTAAATAATCTGCTTCGATTAATTGGTGAATTGTGCTATTTTGCGGTGCATTTTTAACAACTTCTGGATTTTCATACGCTTCCTTCGAAATCTGCTCAAGTGCATGGATATATTCGTCTAAGTCTGCTTTAGAATAGGATTCTGTTGGTTCTAGTGTAAATGGTTGTGGCACAATATATGGATGATGACTTGTCCAATAATGCAAACCAAAGTCTGTCATACGACGTTGTACATCCTCTGTTGTTACACCTGTTTCTTTCTCCAGTTGCTCCCAACTATAACGAACCTGCTCCAGACGTTGTCCTTGTACATAAGGTACACTTGCGCCACGAATTTTCGATACTTTACTATATAAATAGTTATTATTTAGTACAGCGATTTCTGCCACTGCTTTAAGTCCCTCTTGTCCTAATGCTCGAATCCATGCATAAGAACGTAAGATGGTTTGTGCTACTCCGTGGAAAGCACGTACTTTTCCAATGGAGTACTCTAATTGATCATTTAATACGTATTGATCACCATGTTTTTCGACAATGGGTCCTGGTAAATACGGTTTTAATTCCTCTGTTACTCCTAATGCACCCGTTGCTGGTCCCCCACACATGTGTGGCGCTGCGAATGTCTTGTGTAAATTAAAGAAACACATATCGAAACCTGCTTCTTTTGCACGTGTAATTCCTAATAACCCGTTTGCATTCGCTTGATCGTAGTAACAGATACCACCAGCATCATGGACAATTTTTGTGAATTCTTCAATTTTCGAATTGTAAATCCCTGTATCTTCTGGGTTAGCTACGACAAAGCCAGCAGTTCTTTCGGATACAACTTCTTTTAACTTTTCAATATCAGGGAATCCATTTTCATCTGGGTGTAGGGTAATAATTTTATAGCCCTTTACAACTGCCGTTGCTGCTTGAGATGGATGAGAGAAAATGGTTGTAATGATTTCATTACGTTGATCTCCCTCACCTTTAACTTCAAAATACTTACGTACAATCGATGCCATCGCAAACAGTGCTTGTGTACCACCACTCGGTTGGAAAGAGAATGCATCCATACCTGAAATCTCACGCATCGCTAAATCCATATTATGAATGATTTCTAACATACCTTGTACAGTGCTAATATCTTGTAGTGGATGTAATTCCGTTATTTTGGTATTACGAATTAATAACTCGTTAATTTTTGGAATGTACTTCATCGTACAAGTGCCTTGCCCGATTTCCACATTAAAATCCGACCCTAATGTTTCTTGTGAAAGACGAACATAATGTCGTAAAACACGTGCTTGCCCGATTTCTGGTAAGTTTGGCTTACTTGCTCGCTTTATATTTTTCGGTAAAACTGAAACACCATCTCCCACTACATCTACAACTTCCTGGGAAGCTTGCGGTACTTCAACTCCAACTTCACCAGGCTGATGTAGTTCGAAAATAATAGGCTCATTCCACTTAGCTTGATGAAAATCTATATTTACAGACTGTCTTTGAATTTTTATCATGTTAATACTCCTTTCTATCCCATTATTTCGTAACAACTTTTGATAAAACACTTACTAGTTTGTCGATATCTTCTTTGGTATGCACTTCAGTTACGCAGCAAAGCGCAGACTGACCATATTGAGGAAACTCTTTCGATAGATCCTTCCCTCCGAAAATCTTGTGTTCTAATAATTGTGTATTGATTTCTTCTACAGTTAACCCTGTATCATTAAAGTCGATAATAAATTCTTTGAAAAATGGAGATGTGATTCTTGAACCTCTAATGTACTTAATTTTATTAAGTTGCATCACTGCATACTGACTATTTTGCATAATTGCTTGACCTAAATCGTACATACCGTTTGGTCCCATTAGTGATAAATAAACACCTGCTGTAATGCCCCATAGAGCTGTTTGCGTACCCACTGATTCTTTACCGTTTTCTCTATCTGCGAAAGACGTACGGTCATACGCAATGTCACCAAAACCATACTCTCCTTCTTTTACAGTCGGAATAATACCAAATAATCGAGATGGGTATTCATTGATGAATGTTGGATCATTATGTGTCGCAATGAATCCAGCTTGCCCTCCGCTAAAATTCATATGCATACCTAGTGGTTGAAGGTCTCCACATACAATATCAGCGCCATATTGACTTGGGGGTGCAAGTATTCCAAGAGAAATTGGATCTACTCCTACTATCATTTTTGCACCGTATTTTTTTGCAAGATTTGAAATTTCTTGGCCTTGTGATTCAATAAATCCTAGGTATGATGGGTTTTCAAAATAAATCGCTGCAACATGATTCGATAATTTTTCTTCTAAATCGGCTAAATCCATTAACCCTGTGTTAAGATTAAAATTCACTTCTTCAAATGTTAATTGAGGTGTACCATAGTTTGTAATTATCTTTTTTCTCTCAGGGGACACTGTATTAGCAAGTAAGACACTGGAACGTTTGGTAATACGACTAGCCATACGAATCGATGTAGCTGCAGCCTGTGCCCAATCAAATGTTGGGACATTAACTACTTCCATGTCCACAAGTTCTGCCATTAGACTTTGGTATTCAAATAAAGCTTGGAAACGACCATGATCTTCGTAAGGTTCCCCTGCATAAGCGGTTAAAAATTCTGCTCTTTGATTCACCTCATCACATACTGCTGGTATAAAATGTTGCCAACAACCCGCTCCTAAAAAGTTAAGATATTCATTAGTACTTACATTTTTATTTAATAGCCCTTCAATATGTCGTCGTAACTCTAATTCATTCAAAGCTTTCGGGATATTCATCGTACCTTTATACTGTAATTTCTCTGGAATACAAGAATAGAGTTCTTTAATTGAATGCACACCAATTTCATCTAACATCTTTTGTTTAACTTCAGGCACCATATTTGGAATGTATGGATGAACTTTTTTACTCATTTAAAATACCTCCTTTATATTTTTTATGCTAAACCGCCACCATCAACGGTTAATGTAGTTCCTGTAACCCAAGCAGATAAATCACTTGCAAGGAATAATACCCCCTTAGCAATATCTTCAGGTGTTCCCAACCTTGCCAATGGTCTATCAACCGCCGAACTACGTAAAAAGCTTGATTCCTCTATATCTAGTTGTTTTGCCTCACCTCGAAGTAACGGCGTATCTGTATCACCAGGGCAAATACAATTTACACGAATGTTCTCTGATCCATGGTCAATAGCCATAGCTTTTGTTAAATTTACAACCCCTGCTTTCGCAGCACAGTAAGATGCTGCTTTGTCTCCACCTTTTAATCCCCAACCAGAACCGGTATTGATAATACTGCCACCACCATAGTTTTGCATAAGTGGAATTAAATATTTAGAAAGTAGATAAACACCTTTTAAAGAGACATTAATTACGGCATCCCAATCAGATTCATCTAAGTCCACCACTGTTTTTCTACGAATAATGCCTGCATTGTTAAAGAGCACATCGACTTTTCCATGCTTTTCGTCTATTAACTTCGCCACACTTTGGCAATCTTGTGAGTTCGTCACATCACACTTTACAAACTCAATATCTAAGCCAGCTGCTCGAAGTGTTTCTTCTGTTTCCTTTCCCTTTTGCTGATCGATATCGAGAATGATAGTTTTAGTCCCCACCTCACTCAGTAATTTAGCGGTTGCAAGACCTATTCCCGAAGCACCTCCTGTTACAACAGCAATCTTCCCACCTAATTGAAAGTAATCTAGCAAATAAATATACCCCCTTTTTTTTCTCACTATATATAAAGCAAATATCATGCCAAGTTTAAAAAAGTGGAGTTTGAGAGATTCATAAATAATAAATCCTTCATTTTTTGTCACATTTGTCAATTCAAATTCCATCTTTGACAAAAACGAGAATTTTTAAATTTTTAGTTATTTAAAGTTGCTATTGTAACGACATGCGGAAAAATATGTATTTCGAAGTTTTGTTACGAGAGATAACGATGGGGAATAATGGGGTTATAAATCTCTGTTCAAAAGCAGGAAAAGAGTTGAAACTTAATAATTGATAAATACAAATTGCTACAACGGTATCAGCTATCTATTAAAGATAAATCTGCGGTAGAAGAATAAGAGTAAACAATAAAAGGGATACTTCCGTATCCCTTTTCCCAGTTAGCGTGACTTTTTTTAATTACTTTTTAATTTTCTATAAAGAGTCCTTGTACTGATACCTAGCTCTTCTGCAACACGTTCCTTGCCCGCAGCATCATTTCCGTACTCAGATAGTTTTTGGTTTATTATTTCCATTTCCATATTTCTTAACAACTGAGGCGTTTCGTGAGAATTTTGCATTCTATTATGTTCGATAATATAACTTGGTAAACTTTCTTTAGTTAATTGCAAGGAATCTTCCATTACCATACTGTACTCTAAAACATTTTCTAATTCCCGGATGTTACCAGGCCAATGATAAGCATTCAATTCTTCTAAAAATTTATCTGAAAAATCCTTTATAAATTTACCTGTTTTATGCTGAACCTTTTCCAGTAATGTAGAAATTAAGTAATCCATTTCACCTTTTCTTTCTTTTAAAGGTGGCAAAGTTAAAGGAATAACATTTAATCGATAGTATAAATCCGCCCGAAACTCTCCCTTTTTCACCATTTCTTCTAAAGGTCTATTTGTTGCAGCAATAATTCTTACATTTACCTTTCTAGGCTCAATTGCTCCCACTCGGTAAATAAGACCATTCTGTAAAACAGTTAGTAGTTTAGCTTGAAGATGCAATGGTAATTCTGTAATTTCATCAAGAAATAAGGTACCTTTATCTGCAACCTCAAAAAATCCCTGTTTCCCTTTTCTCCTAGCGCCAGTAAATGCCCCTTCTTCATAGCCAAATAATTCACTTTCAAATAAAGCTTCTGGAATACTAGCACAGTTTAGCTCTACAAACTTACCTTTATGTGTAATACTGTTTGAATGAATATACTTAGCTAACAAACTTTTTCCAGTCCCCGTTTCTCCAGTGATGACAATTGAAGATGAACTATTTGCAATACTATTTAGTTTGCTTTTAATAAATTGAAAATGAGGCGCATCGCCCAATGAATATTTTGTGTCAAATCCCTTTTTTGTTTCAAATAATAAATAAGATCCTTCACTATTTAGTACATTGATAACAATTTCACCTAAACGAGCTAACCAGTATTGATATTTTTTTTGTTCAGTAGATAATTTTTTTTCACCCTCATCTGTAAAACTTACAAACGTTAAATAGCCAAAATGCCGACCGTCTTTGACTAAGTTCATAAGTATTTCTACTTTGGAAGGACAATTGTTTTGAAACCTACACCCAGAACATGTTTTCATTTTTCCAGGTCTCTGCACGTATTGAATTGGCTCAGAGTAGTACTTTTGAAAAAATGGTAAATGTACTTGCACTCCTTTTCGTTTTCTATATTCATCAGTGGCTATTAAAATTTCACCTTCTGAAGTAAAATAAGCTACTTCCACTTGTAACAAGTCTCCAAATATATTAATGATAGATTGTACTAACTTTTCACCATTTAACATAACATCGTCCTCTCAGACCATTTTCTTAATAATATAAATTTAATCTAAAAAGCTTTAGTATTTATTCTTTTTTAAGAAAATAAAAATCCCAGAATTCACATGTATATCATTGAGACATTGGAATTTTATATTGATATATCCTTAACGGCATTTGCTAATGGTATCCTTAAATGAAAAAATTTATTGTATAGAATTCACCACTTTCTATTATTTTGAACACACAATTTTTTCAAGTCACATCTACTTATTTCTAGAAGCAAGACAGACGTAGCTCCGATACTTCCACGAAACTATTCTCTATTAAACGCCTTAATTTCCAATTAATGTATCAGTTATAACGACTATATCAGACATAACATTCACCTCTAATATATAAATTTCGCAAAAAAGGTTTCGTACCTTTAAAAATCGTTCAACAAATACAGACATTATAAGTTGAATATTGTCTAAATATAAAATCAAAAAAAGAGCCATACAAAAGTTAAGTGGATGATTAATCACAAATAAAGTGTATCCATTAGCTTATCTAATGGATACACTTTTTGTTTTAGCTTACATTTGTCCAGCACGAATTTTCTTAATAATGCTAAATGTCGTGTAGGCAGCAGCCGGCGCAAGCACAAAAATAAAAATAAGCCAAACCGTTAAGTTGTCCGTAGCTTTTAACGTGTCATAATTAGAGATAACAAAAAAGATAAGTCCAAATAGTAATAAATAGCTCAGCACATTTGGAAAAATTACAATTAAACGCAATAGTGCTGGTGGCATTTTTTGCTGATTCATATTAAACCACTCCCCTTTAGTCAATTATACGAAAATCTACTATTAACTGCATTATTTTTCTCTACTATTCTAAATCTTCGTATTATATCTTTTCCTACATTGTATTTGGCCTTTTTTCACTTGATAGGTCGAGACAATGTAAATTAATTATAAAAATAAGAGCCTTGCTACATAATTGTAGTAAGGCTCTTCAGCTTGTCGGCAAAAGAATAAATATAAATTAATACGTATCAATGAACAAAGGTTGATTATAGCAATGATTAAAATGCCAAGACAGGCCTCACCACATTGACTTCTGGAGTAAAACAACTAAACTCCATTCGTTGAAATCTATACATTCACAAACTATTGTTTACTCTTTTTTTAGATGGAACAAATAGAGTCAAAACAAATGCGAGTATCGCTAAGATTGTCATGAAATAATAGGCATCACTTGAACCTAAAATGGAAGCAAGTGTACGTATACCTTGAGCCGTAGCATTTGGTGTTTCTACTAGCAGTGTTTTCGCATGGTTTGTCGTTTGTGCTGTGAAAATTGTAATGACGACAGCAGATCCAATTGCACCTGCCATTTGGCGTAATGTATTATTCACTGCTGTACCATGTGTGACAAGTGTCTTAGGTAAGGCATTCAAACCAGCTGTGTTCAATGGCATTGTGATAAAACTCAACCCTATACGTAGAAAAATGGTACGTATCATTAAAAAGCTATAGGTTGTTGTTTCTGTTAAATCAGTTACAACCCACATGGAAGGAATAACGAAAATCAAACCGATAATAAATAACGGTTTTGCACCAAAACGGTCATACATTTTTCCTGTCACTGGAGACATAAAGGCATTTACAAGAGCACCCGGTAATAATAATAACCCAGCGTCTAATGCCGTAAACCCTCTTCCATTTTGTAAATATATCGGTAATAAAATCATATCCGCATACATCATCATTGTGACAATAATGTTGATGATGGACGTTAGCGTAAATACTTTATTTTTAAAAACAGATAAGTTAAGAAGAGGATCAGAAGATTTCATTTGTCGAAGACAGAATATTGCCGTAGTCAATATCCCCACAAGTATAGTAACGATAACAACTGTATCATCCCAGCCATGGCTTCCTGCATTACTAAAACCATACAAAATAAGACCAAAGCCAATTGTTGATAAAATAACACTCACTACATCTAACTTCGTGTTTGCTGTTTCTGAAACATTAATTAAATATTTCATTGCCATGAATATAACGATCACGACAAATGGGATTATCCCGATAAATAACCAACGCCATGAATAATAATCTATAACGAAACCTGCTAAAGTTGGTGCAATGGCTGGAGCGAAAATCATAGCAAGCCCAATTAACCCCATCATACTGCCTCTTTTTTCAGGAGGAAAAATAAACATTACGATACTCATTAGCAACGGCATAATAATTCCTGCTCCAACCGCTTGAATCATACGACCTATTAGTAAAGTGGTGAAGTTCGGAGCTACTGCACAAAAAATAGAGCCTACTAATAAAAACAGCATTGAACTTATAAATAATTGGCGTGTTGAAAAACGTTTCATTAAGTATGCTGTAATAGGGACTAGCACCCCGTTTACTAACATAAAACCAGTAGCTAACCACTGAACGGTTGTAGCAGAAACGGAAAACACATCCATTAAATTACTTAATGCAACGTTTAACAGCGTTTGATTTAGAGTAGATAAAAAACACCCTAAAATTAAAACTGTTAATAGTACTTTTTTATTTATTGATTCCGACATTACATTCTTCCTCTTTCCACTTGTTTTATTAACACTATGTCAATAAAATAGATAATAACACGTTTATTTTTTGATTCCTATTTACAATTTTTCAAAAAGTGTCAATTAAACAACAAAATTAAAAATACTATTAATTAAATTTGTATTTAATAGATAAAGGAGAATTAAATTGACCACACACAAAAAGCAAGACCCACGAGCTATTCGCTCTAAACGGGTATTTAAAGAAGCTGTCGTAGATATATTAATCGAAAATCCAGATATTTCGAAACTTACAGTACAGAAAATAGCCCAACGTGCAGAGCTAAATCGGGCAACTTTTTATTTACATTTTATAGATATTAATGATTTATTAAAGCAAGTAGTTTACGATATTTTCGACGACTTGTTGTCGAAAATGTCTCCAACTTTACAAATTGATAATTTAAATAATCAAGAACAACTAATTACGTTTTTAGATTACTTTTATAAGCATAGAAAAATTTTAGCTGTACTATTTGAGCATCCTGGTTTCATTAAAAAAATGCATATGACATTAAAGGACTTGATTGTCATACAACGTAAAAGTGAAGGCGCTGATAGTACTCTATCAATGGATATTCTCGCCTCTTCAATACTTGGGATACTTATGTGGTGGCTCAGAAATGGGGTTCAATTTAGCTCCGAATATATCGCAAATCAAATTGTTGAATTATATCGATAAAAAAGCTCATTCAAAATAGTTGGTTATATAATTGGCATGGATTTTAACAATTTCAGCTCTACTTTTAATGAAGAGACAAAAAAGCTTGTTACGATTATGACTGTAACAAGCTTTATATTAATTGTTGTTGCTTTAGCACAGAAAACACTTCTGAATAAAGATAAAAGTACCTTTTAAATGAAGTGTCATTTAAAAGGTACTTTATGTTTTTGAATCACTTATGCCTCGGCATAAGTGCGTCCGGAATCGGCTTTGTGCCTAGGCCTGCACGAGGGCCGACACGATGTCGGTCATTTCGGTAATGCCACAGGACGTGGCGTTTTTACCGATGCAGGTCAGTTAGCCGTTATCGCATGGATGCGATGATTTTAGGCTAACATCCTATGCGAACTCCTTCCTGATTCCGTGACATCCGCCGGAGGCTTTAGGCCAACACGATGTTGGTCACTCAGTCGTTGCCACAGGACATGGCTTTCTTAGACTGAGTTCCTCTATTTCAGCGGATGTTCGGACACCCGCTGAAAGAAGTTAAATTAACATATTGTTATTCCATGTAAATATTGATTGATCAGATGTAAGGAAGGTTTGTGGGAAAATCTCCTGAGCATCTGCTAAAAATTCCGGTAAATCATGTGGTAAAAAGCGGGCACTTAAATGGTTTAGAAGTAAATAGTTTGCTCCTGCTTGTTGTGCCACCTTAGCCGCTTCAACATTTGTAGAGTGTCCATAGCTTGCTGCTAAATCTGTCGTAGTGCCATCAAAGGTCGCTTCATGAATAACGATATCTGCTCCATTAGCTAATGAAACAGCCTCTGGACAGTATTTTGTATCGCCTAATATCGTGAGCGTAAAGCCTTTTTTCGGCGGCGCAACAACATCTTTTGCATAAACTTTAGTGCCGTCTGCAAGCTCAATATCTTTCCCAGCTTTTAATTGTCCTAACATAGGACCTTTTGGAACACCTAGAGCCTGTGCTTTTTCTATTAGCAGTTCACCAGGTAAATCTTTTTGTTCAACACGGTAGCCAAAGCATGAAACTACATGTCGCAATTCACTTGCACTTACTGTGAATTGTTCATCCTCATAAATAATACCTTCATAGACTTCAACAAATTGTAATGGATATGTTAAGTGCGTCTTTGACAAGGCTAAGGTTTGCTCAATCCATTGCTGTAAACCTTGCGGACCAAATATCGTTAATGGTTCATCCCCGCCTTGAAATGAACGAGAGCTTAAAAAACCAGGTAAACCAAAAATATGGTCACCATGTAAATGTGTAATGAATATTTTCGTTACTTTACGTGGCTTTAACGATGTGTGCAAAATTTGATGTTGGGTCGCCTCCCCACAATCAAAAAGCCACATTTCCCCCACTTCATCTAAAAGCTTTACCATTAGGGCACTTGTATTTCGTTCCTTTGAAGGCATTCCTGCGCCTGTTCCTAAAAAATGTAGTTGCACATATGCCACCTCACTTCTATTTCTATCGCTTTATTGTACCCTATCGTTCACAATAAAAAAAACCTTTGGTCTGAACTGCTCCCCAATTGTTAGACACATCTAACAATTGGAGGTGCAGTTTTTTTATGGTCAAATATACTGCCGAAGATAGATTACAAGCTGTTGA
>NZ_JBNNUX010000006.1:175097-190634 GCF_050280145.1 Lysinibacillus sp. NPDC093688 | reverse complement strand
CCTGCGAAAACGGCTAACTGACCTGCATCGGTAAAAACGCCACGTCCTGTGGCATTACCGAAATGACCGACATCGTGTCGGCCCTCGTGCAGGCCCGGGCACAATTCAAAATCCGGACGCATTGTTTATCTGTAGCGAAAGCAAAGCGACAGCTACAAATGTTTTCTGTGCGAAAGCGAAGCGACAGCAACAATTACACCAAGGCGAAATTGATTTTATCAAGGAGGGTTTATACATGGAAGAGCAATTAAAGCAATTAGAGCAAGAAGCACTTGCTAAAATTGAAGCGGCAGCAAATTTAAAGGAATTAAATGATGTGCGAGTAGCGTATCTAGGGAAAAAAGGACCTATCACTGATTTATTAAAGGGGATGGGGAAATTATCAGCTGAGGAACGCCCAAAAATGGGTGCCTTAGTCAATACGGTACGTGAAAATGTAACTGCTGTGTTAGAGGAAAAGGTAACTGTATTAGAAGAAGCGGCCATTGCTGAAAAATTAGCAAGTGAGTCGATTGATGTCACTTTACCTGGACGTGAAATTAAAATTGGGAATCGTCATCCATTAACTCGCGTTATTGAAGAAATTGAAGATTTATTTATCGGTATGGGCTATGAAATTGCAGAAGGTCCGGAAGCGGAGAAGGATTATTATAACTTCGAGGCACTGAACTTACCGAAGGGACACCCTGCTCGTGATATGCAAGATTCGTTCTATATTTCCGAGGAAATATTATTACGTACGCATACATCTCCTGTGCAAGCTCGCACTATGGAAGAGAAGAAAGGTGAATCGATTCGCATTATTTGCCCAGGGAAAGTATTCCGTCGTGACAACGATGATGCTACACACTCTCATCAATTCATGCAAATTGAAGGGCTAGTGATTGGTGAAAATATTCGCATGAGCGACCTTAAAGGGACGCTTGATACATTAGCGAAAAAAATGTTCGGTGCAGACCGCGAAATTCGACTTCGACCAAGCTTCTTCCCTTTCACAGAGCCATCTGTTGAAATGGATATTTCTTGCTTCAAATGCGGTGGTTCAGGCTGTAACGTATGTAAAGGTACAGGCTGGATTGAAATTTTAGGAGCGGGTATGGTGCATCCAAATGTACTTGAAATGGCTGGCTATGATCCGAAGAAAGTGTCAGGCTTTGCATTCGGTATTGGTGCTGAACGTATCGCAATGTTGAAATATGGTGTCGACGATATTCGTCATTTCTATACAAGTGACACACGTTTCTTGTCACAATTTGAGCGAACAGAGGCGTAAGGGGGATAAAAAATGTTAGTATCATTAGAATGGTTAAAAGATTATGTAAGTACACAGGATTTAACGTCTGAACAGTTAGCTGAAAAAATTACGCGCTCTGGAATTGAAGTAGATGCAGTAATTGACCGTGCTAACGGAATGGATAAAATTGTTGTCGGCTATGTCGTATCAAAAGAGAAACATCCTGAAGCGGATAAATTAAATATTTGCCAAGTGGATGTTGGTGAAGCTGAACCACAACAAATTATTTGTGGTGCTCCAAACGTTGATGCTGGTCAAAAAGTAATTGTCGCTCGTCCGGGCGCACATTTACCTGGTGGCATTAAAATAAAAAAAGCAAAACTTCGTGGCCATGAATCAAACGGTATGATTTGTTCATTACAAGAGGTAGGAATCGAAGGTAAACTTGTGCCTAAAGCATATTCTGAAGGTATTTATGTGCTTCCTGCCGACGCTGAGGTTGGTTCAGATGCCCTTGCTATTTTAGGTCTACGTGACACAGTATTAGAGCTTGGTCTAACACCAAACCGCTCAGATGCACTGTCAATGCTAGGCGTGGCGTATGAAGTAGGCGCAATTCTATCTGAAGAAGTGAAGTACCCAGAAATCGCCTACAACACATCTTCTGAAAAAGCTGAAGACATGTTAAAGCTCCGAGTAGAAGATTTACAAGCGAACCCGATGTATGTAGCAAAAGTTGTGAAAAATGTAAAAATCGCAGAATCACCGATGTGGCTACAAAATCGCTTAATGGCAGCAGGCGTACGCCCACACAATAATGTTGTCGATGTAACGAACTACATTTTAATGGAATACGGTCAACCGCTTCATGCCTTTGACTACGATAGCCTAGCAACAGGTGAAATCGTAGTGCGTAAAGCAACAGAGGGCGAAAAAATTACAACTTTAGATGAGCAAGAGCGTACATTAAAAGCAACAGATTTAGTCATTACAAATGGCAAGGAGCCAGTAGCTATCGCAGGTGTAATGGGCGGTGCAAACTCTGAAGTAAATGATTCTACAACAACGGTTGTAATCGAATCTGCTTACTTCGACGGCTTATCTGTACGCCAAACATCGCGTCATCTTGGACTTCGTTCAGATGCTTCTGCTCGCTTTGAAAAGGGTGTAGACCCTAACCGTGTACTACCTGCTGCAGAGCGTGCTGCGGCACTACTAGCTGAATTAGCTGGTGGTGAAGTGTTAGAAGGAACGTGCATCGTGGATGAACTAGATAAATCACCAGCACGTGTTGTCGTTTCTCCAGATTTCATTAATGAACGTTTAGGTATGAAAATTTCATTAGAAGATATGCTTTCTATTTTAGAGCGTCTTAAATTTGGCGTAGAAGCAGCCAATGGTTTACTAATCGTTGATGCACCAACACGTCGTCAAGATATTAAAATTGAAGAAGATATAGTAGAGGAAATTGCTCGTCTATATGGCTATGATGAAATTCCAGTGACTTTACCAGAGGGAGCAAACCAAGTAGGCCGTCTAACACCATATCAAGCAAATCGTCGTGTAGTTCGTAATTACATGGAAGGTGCAGGTCTTTACCAAGCTGTAACATACTCATTAACTTCAGAAGCATTGTCACAACGCTTTGCATTGAAAGCTGAGCCAGTAACACGTTTACTAATGCCGATGAGTGAGGACCGTTCAACACTACGTCAAAGTCTTATCCCGCATTTAATTGAAGCGGCTGCTTATAATGTTGCTCGTAAGGCTGACAATGTGGCATTGTATGAAATTGGTTCAGTATTCCTTGGTCAAACAGAAGAGGGGCTACCATATGAGGAAGAGCATGTGGCGGCAGTAGTAACAGGAAAATGGCTTGACCATGCTTGGCAAGGTGAGAAAAAAGCAGTAGATTTCTTCGTCTTAAAAGGTATTGTAGAAGGTGTTATCGGTAAGCTTGGTTTAGAAGACCGTATTTCATTTGTGAAAGCTGAAGTAGATGGATTACATCCAGGACGTACTGCTTGCATTCTTTTTGATGGTGAACAAGTCGGCTTTATCGGTGGATTACATCCAGCAGAACAAAAAGCATGGGGTGTAAAAGACACATATGTAATGGAAATGAATCTCGTAACATTATTAAATGCTAATGCAAAAGAAGCACCTCTTGCCTATACACCAGTGCCTCGTTTCCCAGCGATGTCTCGTGATATTGCGCTTATCATGGACCGTGTGACAACAGCTGGAGAGGTTATTACTGCGATTCGTTCAGCAGGTGTAAAATTACTGAAAGACATTCGTGTATTCGATGTATATGAAGGTGAAAAAATGGAGGCTGGTAAAAAATCAGTGGCATTCTCCTTAACATACTTCGATCCAGAACGTACATTAACAGATGAAGAGGTTGTTGCAGCACATAATAAAGTGTTAAAAGCTATTGCAACAATTGAAGGCACAGAAGTACGCTAAATTAATAATTTTTTTGTGAGCTGTCTCGTAATGAGGCAGCTTTTTGTTTTGTTTAACCTCTTTCAGCGGTTGTCCAAACCCCCGCTGAAATAGAGGAACTCAGTCTAAGAACGCCACGTCCTGTGGCAATTTAACTGTGCGAAAGCGAAGCGACAGCAACACGGTTTTAACTGTGCGAAAGCGAAGCGACAGCAACAACACACGACTGAGTGACCAACGTCGTGTTGCTGACGCTACGTTAGCACTGCGCTTTCGCACAGAAAACATTTGTTGGCCCAAAGCCTCCGGCGGATGTCACGGAATCGGGAAGGAGTTCTAGAGGATGTTAGCCTAAAAACATCGCATCCATGCAATAACGGCTAACTGACCTGCATCGGTAAAAACGCCACGTCCTGTGGCATTACCGAAATGACCGACATCGTGTCGGCCCTCACGCAGGCCTAAACACAAACCCGATTCCGGACGCAATTATGCCGAGGCATAATTGATCATCATACAACTGCTACAAGTAGATTTTTGCAGGAAGTGTTAGAGAAATAAATCACGTGAGAGAAGGTTATCAATATTTAGAAATAACAAAAAATAAATTTTTGATCTTTATTATGTGTATAGTAAGTTTTGGATAGAAAATTTTACTATGGGGTGATAGTTATTATGAAAAATCATCGAAAAAGAAGAGGCCTTTCCGTGCGAGCCCGATTAATATGGGCGTTTACTTTGACACTTTTAATCCCCAGCATTGCTATTGGTTCGTTTTCATATTTGAAGTCTTCTGATCAATATTATAAGGAATTAAGTAAAAGCTCACGCGAAAATGTAGATTTATTAAATACACTAATCTCAAATGATATATCACCTATTCAAAGTGATGTGGAATATTTAGCTGCTTCTTTTAATAAGAATGTGCAAGATGCAGATGCTTTAAAGGAATTAGAAAAATATAATGCTTTACATAGCAACGTCTCTGTTGTCAATTTGGCAATTGAGGGGCACAAATTTATGCGTGAACCACACGCTGAATCTTCAACTGATTATGATCCATTTACGCGACCATGGTACTTAACGGCTATTGAATCACCTGGCAAAAACGTTATGATTGATCCATATAAATCAACGATTACAGGTGAATTAATATTAGCAGTATCAGCTGGTTTACAGGATCGTTCAGGGGTTATTTCTATTGGTCTAAATTTAGACGGAATTTCCGAGCTAGTGAAATCAGTGGAAATTGGTGATAATGGCTATGCTACATTAGTAAATGCCAATAATCTTATTATCGCTGATCCACATCTAGAGGTAGGATCGGAGCTCAAAAAGTCATATATAGAAAAGATGCAAGGAAAAGAAGATGGTAGTTTTACAATTAAGGAAGATGGAAAAGAGTATCAAGTGTTTTTTACTACCAATAAATTAACAGGTTGGAAAATTGTTGGTACTATGGATTTAGCAGATGTAGCAACTGTCACAAAACCAATTTTAACAAACACTATGACAGTCATTGTTATTGCTCTTATCATATTTGGAATCATTGGTGCCTTCATTATAAGATCAATCATTCAGCCATTACAAAAGTTGTCAACAGTAGCTGAGCAGGTAGGAGACGGTGATTTACGCAATTTAATTGAAATTAAAAGAGAAGATGAGATAGGTAAATTGGCGGATATATTCAATAAAATGATTCTATCTTTGCGTGGTGTAGTCGGTAACATTGGTGAGGAATCAAACCAGTTAGCTGCATCATCGGAGGAACTTACAGCAAGTACATCAGAAAATAAACGAGCTACATCGCAAATTGTTGATTCCATTCAAACATTTGCTGAAACGGTTGATGTGCAAGCAGAAACAATTAATGATAGCACTAACGCTGTACTTGAAATGTCTTCATCGATTCAACAAATTGCAGTAAAGGCCGATACCGTTAATGAGATGTCGAATAAAGCAATGGAGGCTGTTATGATAGGAGACAAAACTATTCAAACAGCAATTGGCCAAATGAAAATGATTCAAAGTACTGTTCAGGAACTAGAAAGTACGGTACAAACATTAAGCGATCGTTCAAATGAAATCGGACGTATTGTAGAGGTAATTACGCAAATTGCTGATCAAACAAATCTTTTAGCTTTAAATGCGGCAATTGAAGCTGCTCGTGCTGGTGAGCATGGAAAAGGTTTTGCAGTTGTTGCTGATGAGGTACGAAAGCTTGCAGAGCAATCTGCACAATCAACAATGCAAATAAAAGATATCATTGGTTATATTCAAGCCGATACAAAACTAGCGGTTGAATCAATGATTGCTGGTTCAGCTGAAGTCGTAAAGGGAATTGATGTAACAAATATGGCAGGAAAGTCATTCAAAGAAATTAATAATAATGTACAAAGCGTAACCTATGAAATAGGACAAATTTCAGACACAGCAAAAGTTATTTCTGAACACTCCAATCAAGTGGCAATCGGAATTGAAAGTGTGCTTCAGCAAACAAATGAAAATACAGCAAATGCACAAAATATTTCCGCCGCAACAGAGGAACAGCTTGCTTCTATGGAAGAAATCGCTGCATCGGCCGAAGCCCTTGCTAAAATGTCTGAAAATCTACAACAAACAATTAAACAGTTTAAATATTAAGGCTAAACAAAAATCAGATCATAATAATTTTCTTGTCTATAATACCAAGTTTATTTCATCTTTTTAGCTTTCTCAGTATTTGCAAAATGCCATTTCGTAATGGAACGTAAAAATACGCTAATTTAATAATTATTCTGTGAGCTGTCTCGTAATGAGGCGGCTTTTTTAGTTGGACGACCGTCTGGCGAACGTATTAACATTTTATGAGTAAGCAGCCACTGTATACTTTTTGGATATTCACTTTTTTAATAATATTTTGAAATAACAAAAAATAAATCTTGAGTATTTATTATGTGTATAGTAGAAATTGGATAGAAAAAAATAGTAAGAGGAGATAATGATTTTGAAAGAGTATCGAAAACGAAAAAGCTTATCTGTGCGTGCTCGGTTAATCTGGGCGTTTACAATGACACTCTTAATTCCAAGTATTGCAATTGGTACATTTTCATACATGAAATCAGATAATTTATATTATAACGAATTAAGTGATAAATCACGTGAGAATATCGATTTAATAAATACTTTAGTGACAAAAGAAATTTCCCCAATCATAAGTGATGCAGAATATTTGGCAGCTTATTTTAATAAGAATTGGCAAGATGCAGATGCATTAAAGGAATTAGATAAATACAATGCTTTACATAATAGTGTTTCGGTAGTCGCTTTAACACTAGAGGGCCATGGTTTTTTACGTAATCCATATCATGAAATGCCGTCTGATTATAATCCGTTTTTGCGCCCTTGGTATTTAAAGGCTATAGAGTCGCCAGGTAAAGGGGGCGTGATGGACCCATATAAATCAAATATCTCAGGCGATTTAACTTTAACTGTAGAGGCAGGATTGCGTGACAAATCAGGGGTTGTTTCCATAGATTTGAATCTTGCCGAAATTGCGGAGCTCGTAGATGCTGTAGAGATTGGGAAAAGTGGCTATGCCTCATTAGTGAATGCCAATAATCTTACGATAGCAGATCCGAATGTTGAAGTAGGAACCAAGTTGAAAGATTCGTATATAGAAAAGATGCAAGGTGAAGAAGAAGGTAGCTTTACAATTAAGGAAGATGGCAAGGAGCATCAAGTATTTTTCACTACTAATAAACTAACAGGGTGGAAAATTATCGGCATTATGGATGTAACGGATGTCATAGCTGTCACAGCTCCAATTTTAAAATCGACAATAGCAGTCATTGTTATTGCTTTAATTATATGTGGGATAATTGGTGGCATGATCATTGCCTCAATCACTCGTCCACTAAAAGAGCTATCTACAGTTGCTGAACAAGTAGGAGAAGGCGATTTACGTAACTTTATCGACATAAGAAGAAATGATGAAATTGGGAAACTAGCTATTATTTTTAATAAAATGATTTCCTCGTTACGTGATGTAGTTGGTAATATTGGCGAGAAATCCAATTTATTGGCCAACGCCTCAGAGCAGCTAACTGCAAGCACTGCAGAAAATAAGCGAGCAACATCGCAAATTGTTGATTCCGTTCAAACATTTGCTGAGACGGTTGACATGCAGGCAGAAACTATTCATGAAAGTAATAATGCTGTATTTGAAATGTCATCATCCATTCAGCATATTTCAGCAAAAGCAGGTGCTGTAAGTGAAATGTCCAATAAAGCTATGGGTGCTGTTATGATCGGTGATGAGACTATTCAAACTGCTGTTCAACAAATGACCATGATTCAAAATACTGTACAGGCCCTAGAAAAGACAGTGCAAACATTAGACAAGCGTTCTCACGAAATTGAGCACATTGTGGAGGCCATAACCCAAATTGCTGATCAAACAAACCTATTAGCTTTAAACGCAGCAATTGAAGCTGCCCGTGCAGGTGAGCAAGGAAAAGGCTTTGCAGTCGTAGCTGAAGAGGTACGAAAGCTAGCTGAACAATCCGCACAATCTACGCTGCAAATTAAGGATATTATTTCACAGATTCAAGAAGATACAACTTTAGCAGTTGAATCAATGGCTGCTGGTTCGGTTGAGGTCGTGAAGGGGATTGATATAACAAATATGGCAGGAAAGTCATTTGAAGAGATTCGTACGAATGTACAAAGTGTTACCTCTGAAATAGGACAAATTTCAGAAACATCAAAAGTTATTTCCCAACATGCCAATCAAGTGGCGAGGGGGATCGAAAGTGTGCTTGAACAAACGAATGAAAATACAGCAAGTGCACAAAATATTTCCGCTTCAACAGAGGAACAACTTGCTTCTATGGAAGAAATCTCAGCATCAGCCGCTGCCCTTGCTAAAATGTCTGAAAATCTTCAACAAACGATTCAACAATTCAAATATTAAGATGGAACTAATCTTCTAAATGATAAGTTTTTTCTCTATAAGACTAAGTTTATCCCGCATGATCGGGCAGTAATACTCCCACCTCAAAAGTCGGTAAAAGCAAAGAAGTTAAGTGGGAGATAAACTGCTCATAAAAGCCCGATTCGTTCAACTAATAATCAGTGGGGATGGAGAAAACCCCCACTGATTAAATTTCACTTTATTTCATCTTTCTAGCTTTCTCAGTATTCGCAAAATGCCATTTCGTAATGCAACGTAAATATTCCTCACCTTGTTTTCGCCAAATGCGGGCTGCTAAGGCATCTACTTTCGCTGAAGCCCCCTTCAACAACTCTATCCCAGCAATCTCACTTAGTCGGTCCATTTCTTTTAAAAATGCCGCACGAGCCAATATCGATGCAGTTGCTACTGAAACATGTAATTGCTCGGCCTTCGTAGAAAATAGCACATCATCACGAACAATATCTCGTTCATTTTTTAAATAATTGTAATAGACACCACGTTCTGCAAACTGATCTATCAAGATCTGTTCAGGTTTTTCGGGAGCCATTTTTAACAGTGTATTTTTAAGTGCCTTATTGTGCATCATAGCTTTCATCTTACCTTGTGAGTAGCCTCGTGCCTGTAATTCATTATATTTTTCATTGCGTAGTACAAGCACACTATGGACGCAAGCTGCACGTAAGTCGGGCGCTATTTTACGCATGTAATCATCTGTTAGCATTTTGGAGTCTTTGACACCAAGTTCGTTAATAAGCGCAATTTTTGATGAAGGGACATATACGGCTGCAACTGTAATTGGACCGAAATAATCACCAGTACCCGTTTCATCTGAGCCTAGAACTGACATCGTAGCAAAACCTTCTGGCAGAGCGTCACCCTTTGCTCCAATCGATGATGTTTTCTGTGTGCTTGTTATTTCTATGTCTCCCCAACGTGCAGCTTCTCGCTCAGCTCCTCCCCCTTGGAACATTAATTTTCCTGATTTGTACATCGTAATTGCTGTATCTGGGAGCTTTGCAGCAAAAATTACACCTGGTGCTTTACGTTCTACAAAATGATTTGCGTAGTAAGACATCACCTCTTTTTGTATATTTGTTGATATTGAAAGTACAATATTTGACATTTACTCGTTCCTTTCTGTCCTCGTTGTTCACAATTTTATACCTTTCATGGTATGATAATAAATAGCTTTTTTGTGTAAGTTGCTCACAATCGGAAAAATCGTGAGCGCAATAATTAAAAAGGGGGGTGCGACTATGGAAAATCAAGAAAAGAATAAAATTTCTGTGGAAATATATGGTCATACTTATAAAATGGTCGGCTCTGAATCCATTGGACATATGCGACTTGTCGCTTCTATTGTTGATGACCGTATGCGCGAAATGAATGTACATAATGCCTCTCTTGATAGCACAAAGCTTGCCGTTCTTACAGCAGTAAATTCCGTTCACGATTATTTACTATTAAAAGAACGAATGGAGCAACTAGAAGAAGAATTGAAAAAATTAAAGGGTTGAAGTGAATGTTAGATCTAATCATATTAGCGGTACTATTAGCCGGGCTCGCCGTTGGAGCAAAACGTGGTTTCATTGTACAGATGATGCATATCGTTAGCTTTATAGTTGCCCTAATTGTTGCGTATATCTATTATAAACCATTAGCACAAAAAATTGTGTTTTGGATCCCGTATCCAGGTGTAACGGATTCAGGTAGTCTTGGAGTAGTCATTGATAGCCTGGATATAGACCGTACTTTTTACCGTGTCTTTGCCTTTGCTGTAATATTCTTTGCGGTGAAAATTACATTGCAAATTGTGGCATCGATTTTTGATTTTATAGCGTATTTACCTGTGTTAGGTACAGTGAATCGTTGGCTTGGGGCATTGTTAGGCATGATTGAAAACTATTTACTTATGTTTATTTTGCTATACATTCTTGCCTTACTGCCAGTTGATTTTATCCAAAGTTTATTGTCGAAATCGTTGTTAAGTGGTCTCATTTTGGAGCATACCCCAATTATTACGAGTATGTTCCAAAACTGGTGGTATATTTATATGCAATAGCAAACTGTGCACTTCTCTCGGTTTTGAGGGAAGTGTTTTTACGATAGGAGGAATTCCCAATGAACAAAAAAACAATTATTCGCACATTTGAAAAGATTGCATTGTATATGGAATTACAAGGGGAAAATCCATTTAAAGTGTCTGCCTTTCGAAAAGCTGCTGCTGCACTTGAGGGGGACGAGCGCTCATTGAGTGAGATGGAGGATGTAACAAAGCTAAAAGGTATAGGTAAAGGTACAGCTGCTGTTATTGAGGATTTAATGACAAATGGTGAATCCAGCGTATTAAAAGAATTAGAAGACATTGTACCAAAAGGGTTACTCCCATTATTAAAACTTCCGGGATTAGGCGGTAAAAAAATCGCTAAGCTTCATCAAGAGTTAGGAATCGATTCTGCGGAAAGTTTAAAGGATGCTTGTGAAGCAGGTAAAGTTCGTGAGCTAGCAGGCTTTGCGGCAAAAACTGAAGAGAAAATTTTAAAAGAACTTGCAAATTTATCAAATCGATCAGAACGTTTACCGATTTGGCAGCTTGAGCCTGTTGTTTTACAAATTGAAGCGCTTCTAGGTAGTATGGAAGAAGTTGAGCGTTTTTCTGTTGCGGGAAGCTTCCGCCGTGCAGCAGAAACAAGTAAGGATATTGATTTTATTGTTGTAACAGAAGCAGTTGAGGCTGTACGTGAAAAGTTACTGAATGAGCTTTCAGTACAAGAAGTAGTAGCTGCTGGTGATACAAAGATTTCAGTTATTTTAGATTTAGAAGAGCATGTAAGTGTAGATTTTCGATTAGTGAGGGATGCTGAATATGCAACAGCCTTACATCATTTCACAGGCTCGAAAGATCACAATGTCCGCATGCGCCAGATTGCAAAAGCCCGTGGTGAAAAGATTAGTGAATACGGTGTGGAACAAGCTGATGGCACAGTTTTAACGTTTAAGGATGAAGAGGAATTTTTTGCACATTTTGATTTACCATTTATCCCGCCTAGCTTACGTACAGGAACAACGGAATTTGACAAAACGGATGACATAAAAAATCTTGTGAAATTAGAAGATATTAAAGCAGATTTGCATATGCATACGACGTGGTCTGATGGTGCATACTCTGTAGCTGAAATGGGCGAGGCATTAATAGCGTGTGGCTATCAATATAGCGTTATTACTGACCATTCGCAATTTTTAAAAGTAGCAAATGGTTTAACGCCAGAGCGCTTAACAAAGCAACGTGCAGAAATTGAGGCATTTAATGAGGCGCATCCAGATTTCTATTTATATGCGGGGACAGAAATGGACATTTTGCCAGATGGTTCACTTGATTTTGAAGATGATGTGCTGAAAGAGTTAGATTTTGTCATTGCCTCTATTCACTCTAGCTTCACACAATCGCAGGACAAAATTATGGCGCGTTTACTTACGGCGATGCAAAATCCGTATGTTCATATGATTGCACATCCAACTGGCCGCATTATTGAGGATCGTACTGGCTATAATCCTGATATGGGACAATTAATTGCTTGGGCGAAGGAATATGGTAAAATTTTAGAGTTAAATGCGAATCCATATCGTCTTGATTTATGTGTTGAGCATTTAGAAATGGCTTTAACAGCTGGCGTGCCCGTAGCAATCAATACGGATGCCCATGATATTGCTCATTTACGCTTTATGGATATTGGAGTGCGCTACGCAAACAGAGCATGGTTGAAAAAGGATATGATTGTGAATACATGGACGCGGGAACAATTTGAAGCGTTTATTCGACGAAATAAATAGGTTGAGGAGGTGTTCTCAGTGATTGCAGAACGCGCATTGAAAACACTAGAATATGATAAAGTACGACTGCAAGTGGCTACATACTGTACTTCTTCAATCGGTAAATCTGCCGTTGTTGAGCTTGTACCACAGACAGACTATGAAAAGGTTGTACAATTATTAGAAGAAATGGATGAAGGACTATCCATTTTACGTGTTAAAGGCAATGTACCAATGGGTGGGATTTTTGATGTGCGACCAACTGCAAGGCGTGCACAGATCGGTGGCATGCTTTCAGCGATGGAATTAATGGAAGTCTCAAGTACGATTCGAGCTAGTAGAATTCTTCGCAATTTTATTGATGATATAGAATCCGAAGAAGCGATTGAAATTCCCCATTTCATCGCCAAAAAGGAAGCAATGCCTGTTTTGACAGGCTTGCAGCATGAAATTAATAACTGTATTGATGACAACGGCTCAGTACTGGACTCTGCAAGCCAAACTTTGCGATCCATTCGCCAATCTTTGCGCGCTGAGGAGGCTAAAGTACGTTCTAAGTTGGAAAGCCTTACACGTGGGAGCAATGCTTCAAAAATGCTCTCAGATACACTTGTAACGATTCGTAATGATCGCTTCGTTATCCCTGTTAAGCAAGAGTACCGTCATCATTACGGTGGAATTGTGCATGATCAATCATCTTCTGGTCAAACATTATTTATCGAGCCAGATTCGGTTGTACAAGCGAATAATGAAATTCATCGATTAAAAATGAAAGAGCAAGCTGAAGTTGAACGCATCTTACTTGCCTTAAGTGCGATGGTGGAGGAAGTAGCTCCAGATTTATTTAACTTAGTAAAAGTACTAGGTGAGATTGACGTCATTTTAGCTAAAGGCAAGTACGGTCAAGCGAACAAATGTACAATGCCTAAAATAAATAACGATGGCTATATTCGACTTGTGCGTGCACGTCATCCACTTTTACCAATTGAAACTGCCGTTGCTAACGATATTGAATTTGGGAAAGATATTACGGCAATTGTGATTACAGGACCTAACACTGGTGGTAAAACCGTCACTTTAAAAACAGTTGGATTGTGTACATTAATGGCACAGGCTGGGTTACCAGTGCCTGCACTTGATGGTTCAGAGCTTGCCGTTTTCAAGCAGCTTTTTGCAGATATTGGAGATGAACAGTCAATTGAGCAATCACTGTCAACATTCTCTTCTCATATGGTCAACATAGTAGATATCTTACAAAAGTTTGATGACGAATCACTCGTACTATTTGATGAATTAGGTGCCGGTACAGATCCTCAGGAGGGGGCAGCTCTGGCCATCTCCATTTTAGATGAAGTACATGGTCGTGATGCCCGCGTGATGGCAACGACGCACTATCCTGAGCTAAAAGCATACGGTTATAATCGTCCAGGAGTTGCTAATGCAAGTGTGGAGTTTGATATTGAGACATTGAGTCCAACATATCGTCTACTAATCGGAGTACCAGGTCGCTCCAATGCATTTGAAATTTCAAGTCGCCTTGGCTTACCAGAGTCGATTATTGACCGTGCGAAAAACTTTACAGGTACAGATCGCCATGAGGTGGAGTCAATGATTGCTTCACTTGAAGAGTCGCGTCGCCAATCCGAAGATGATGCAGAACGCTCTCATGAATTAATGATAGAGTCTGAAGCCCTACGCGAAGAGCTACAAGGAAAACTACAAGCTTACGAGGACCGTAAAGAGGCACTCGATAAAAAAGCGAAAGAAAAAGCGCGTAAAATTGTTGATGAAGCAAAAAGAGAAGCAGAATCAATTATTGCGGAGCTTCGAGAAATGCGCAAAAATGCAGATCAAGTTGTCAAGGAGCATGAGCTCATCGAAGCTCGTAAACGACTGGAAGAAGCTACACCTCTTGAAAATAACAAAGTGCTGAAAAAAGCGGCACAAGTGAAGGCCCGTGCACAAAACTTAGTTGTCGGAGACGAGGTAAAGGTGTTAAGCTATGGACAACGGGGAACATTGCTCGAAAAAGTATCGAATTCCGAATGGGTTGTCCAAATGGGTATTTTGAAAATGAAAATCTTGGATAGTGATTTAGAGTACATTAAACCAGAAAAAGAACCTGTGCAGCGTATTGCTGGTGTAAAAAATCGCAGTAGCCATGTAAAATTAGAATTAGATTTACGGGGCGAACGATATGAAGATGCCATTATACGTACAGAAAAATATATTGATGATGCCTTGCTTGCTAACTATGGGCGTGTATCAATTATTCATGGTGTTGGTACAGGTGCATTACGTCAAGGAATTCAAAACTATTTGAAAAAACATAAGCGTGTAAAATCCTTCCGTTTTGGTGAAGCCGGCGAGGGGGGCTTAGGCGTCACAGTTGTGGAATTGAAATAAGCTGTAAAGGGGACGGAGAAAATGCTGAATTCTAGCTTTTGGCGGTATCCAATTATCGAAACGGCAGGATATTTTAGTGTTGTTGTGTTATGTTTAGTCGTCTCGATGGCATTGTTCGAAGTCGTTACGAAATATAAAAATTGGGAAGAAATTAAAAATGGTAATATCGCTGTGTCACTCGCAACAGGTGGGAAAATACTAGGGATCTGTAATATTTTTCGCTTTTCCATTGCGCGCCATAGTACTTTAAGTGAAATGATTGCCTGGGGTCTTTTTGGTTTCACATTACTGATAGTGGCGTATTTCTTATTTGAATTTATGACACCACGTTTTAATGTCGACCAAGAAATCGCAAATGATAATCGCTCAGTCGGCTTCATTTCCTTTACCATTTCAGTCGGTCTATCGTTTGTTATTGGGGCAAGTATTGCATAGGAGTGTAATGACATGGAAAAATTAGCAAAAGTACTAATCATTGTCTGCATCGCATTTTTGGCAGTCGGTGTCTATTATATGATGACCGTTTAAGCAAAAAAACGCATCCTTTTATGAGGATGCGTTTTTTTTATATTGATAGGGTGAGGAGAAGAACTGTTGCTCGGGTGTCTAGCGACGGAAAGAGAGCCGGGGCGACGGAAAGGGAAGCCAGAGCGACGGATAGAACAGCCAGCCGTGGATAGAG